>NZ_JACOOB010000012.1:0-144524 GCF_014287315.1 Bacteroides sp. NSJ-39
CAGGCAGCATTGGTCTATTGAGAATAATCTTCATTGGCAACTGGATGTTACCTTTCGGGAAGACTACAGTAAAAAGGTGAAAAATGCAGCCAGAAACTTTTCGGTGGCAACAAAGATGGCGCTTACCATACTAAAGAATGAGAAAACAACAAAAGGAAGCATGAATCTGAAAAGACTAAAAGCCGGATGGGATGAAAAATATTTATCACAACTTTTACAGGAAAATAATTTTTAATGCGTCTGCCCTGTATAGTCAAACGAAGTAAAAATAGGCAGTGAGATTAATAGGCAGTGAAAGAAATAAAGATAGCATCTTGATGGAGAACTTTTGGCGATGCGTTACATCAATTACCTGATTCATTTTTGTATGGAAAAAGAAGATACTAGTTAAAGTGGCAGGGAACCTGGCAAGTTTTTTAAATAATGAACGAATAAAGTCCGAAAGCTTATTATCTTTGTGCCAATCTGTTAATTGAAAGTTTAATGAACTGCTGAAAATATCGAAATGAAGTTTTGGGAATCAAATCATCAATCTGTTCAGGAAGGGGATATGCAATTTATTGCACTTTACAAATTCTATTATCAGGATTTGTATGCTTATGGAGTGAGCCTGGGGTTCAATGCCGAAGATGTGAAGGATGCAATTCAGGAAGTATATCTAAAGTTGTATTTTAATGAGCACTTGTGCATTGATGAGAAGAAAATAAAGTTTTATTTGTTGCGTTCGGTTAGGAATCAGCTGATTGATTGGGAGCGTACAAAGAAAGATACGTCTTCTATAGAGGAGGAAAGGAGCTTTAAATTATCCATATCAGTTGAAGAAAGCTTTATTGCTGATGAAGATGATTTATTACTCAAAAAAAGGGTGAATAGAATTCTTGATTTGCTGACAGATCATCAGCGGGAAATAGTCTATTTACATTTTATAGAAGAAATGCCTTATGAAGAGATTGCGGTAATGCTGAATATGAAAATTCAAACAGTGCGTGGACAAGTCTTTAAAGCAATGGAGAAACTAAGGAAACTGGATTCAAAAGATTATTTTCTGTTTTTTCTTATTTTATATCTGCATGGCGTTTCTACCTTCAAATGATTGAAAATGAATGTTGTATACGGAAGGCGGGGAGCGTAAACCTATACCTCTCTGCTTTTTTATTTATTTTTTTTGAGGAAAAAAGGAGATGAAAGGCATACGAATCTCGTATATATAGTAAACAGGTCTTTAATTGAAATAAATAATGAAAGAATATTCATCATATACTACAGCTGATTTTTTGAACGATGATTTATTTCTTTTCTGGTATTATTCCGGAGAAGGAGATTATTATCGAAAAATCATTGCCGATTGTCCCGATCGTGAGCCGTATTTAAAAGAAGCGATGGAGAGACTGGCGGCGTTGAAGTGGGAAAAGCCGGTTTTACCCCCAAAAGAAGTGGATAATGCTTGTTTGAAACTGGAACAAGCCATTCAAAATCGGAAAATGTCTCAACGTAAACATCGATTGTATAAGATGAGATGGTGGAGCGCTTCAGTTGCGGCAGCTATTCTTATCCTGTTTGTTTCGGTAGAGGTTATTTGGAAAAGTGCTCCGGCAATTGATTATCTAGCTTTGTTGCAAGTGAATGACTCTGTGTTTATGAGTGGTAAAACGCAGCTTTTTGTTGACGATCAGTTGAAAGAAACTTTTGAAGGTAATCCGGATTTAGCTTACGATCAAATGGCGACAGATGCTGGTGAAGGGGAATTTAATAAATTAGTTGTTTCGTATGGCAAACGTGCCCGTGTCACTCTTTGCGATGGTACGAAAATATGGGCGAATGCAGGAACGGTGCTTCTATATCCAACACATTTTGAAGATAAGAAGCGTGAAATATATGTAGATGGAGAAATATATATTGACGTGACTCCTAATCCGGAGAAACCTTTTATTATTAAGACGTCGGATATGGGAGTAAAAGTGTTGGGAACTTCTTTCAATGTTTCGGCTTATCGGGAAGATGTAGAGAAAAGTGTTGTGCTGGTTACAGGTAAAGTGGAGGTAACAGCATCTAATGGAGAATCTGTACGTATTTTACCCGATGACCGGTTCAGGCAATCCACTGATAAATATGTGGTAGATAAAGTGAATGTGGAGGATTATGTGTCGTGGAAGGAGGGACGATTATCGTTTAAAAACACAGAGCTTGGCGGAATACTCAAACAACTGTCCAGATACTATAACGTAAGGATTGATTATGATAAACAACAACAAATCACTTGTAGCGGAAAACTGAACTTGGACGATACGATCGAACAGATATTGAATACTATCACAGAAACGGCTCCTGTGGTAATAAGTAAGGAAAACAATGTTTATAAAGTAACAATAAAGAAAAAATAGCCTATGATTAATATGTGAAAAACCATACTCTAATTTATCCTTTTGAGAGAAAAAGGATACCAGCCAGTTTTATTCGTAATAGAATAGCCTTAAAATATTGAAGTATAATTTTAATTCTTAAACAGATGAATGAAAAACATCAAAAAAAGAATCACACTTGCTTAAGTGTGAGAAGGCCCCTTATATGCTTTTTTCTAGCATTGGGTGTGTTTCTGCTATCCGCTTTTCCTACTGAATTGTATGCCCAGAAGAAAACAATTACTTTGGACTATAAAGAGTTGGGACTAATGGAACTTTTTAAGAAGATAGAAGAAAAGAGTGATTATGTCTTTTTCTACTATGACGTATTGATAGATAAGGATGTGAAGGTTCCTGCACGTTTCAAAAACATGACAGTAGAGCAAATTCTGGATAAAGTTTTTGCTAACATGGAGCTTACCTATAGCATTAATAAAAAACAGATAACTATTAAAAAGAAAGTATTGCAGGAAAAAACGAAGAAAGAAGGTCAAAGCTCTATTGTAAAAGGAGTGGTATTCGACCAGTCTCGTGAACCGTTGCCCGGAGTTAGTATTGTAGTGCAAGGTACTAATATCGGGACCGTCAGTGATCTTAATGGTGCTTATTCCATCCATGTGCCTTCGGATGATTCGCAGATTATTTTCTCCTATATCGGTTTTGCTCCTATGACTTATTCGGCAAAAGAAATGAATAAGCTGGCGGAAGTGGTGTTGGTTGAAGATACAAAAACAATTGATGAAGTGGTTGTGGTGGGATATACGACCCGTACACGTGAGAAATTAATCAGTTCCGTCTCGACTATAAACAATCAGGAATTAGTTAAGTCCACAGTCCCCAATCTGGAGAATGCGTTGACAGGGCGTGTGTCCGGAGTCTTTTCCCGTCAGACCAGTGCCGAACCGGGTTCGGATGGTGCCGATTTGAAAATTCGCGGTTTTGGTTCTGCTTTGGTGGTAGTGGATGGCATTCCGGGAAGAAATTATAGTGATATCGATCCTTCCGAAATTGAGTCCGTTTCTGTATTGAAAGATGCATCGGCTGCCGCTGTTTATGGGATGCAGGGAGCAAATGGAGTTATTCTTGTAACAACCAAAAGAGGAGGAAAAAACAAACCGACGACATTGGATATCAATACACGCTTCGGATTGCAAATGCCGCATAACTATCCACAGCCCGCATCAACCCCGTTGTGGCAGACATTAGTCGGTGAATATTATGCTAATATGAAATTGATTAATGATAAGAACGCGGTGATTACTCCCGCTGATATGGCTACACGTGACTATGCTTATAATACCAATTGGTATGAGGAAATGATAAAGAACGCTCCCATCACCCAGTCCAATATCAATATTTCGGGAGGCACAGATAAAGTCAGTTATTTTATTTCAGCCGGCTATTTATATCAGGGAGGTATTTGGTCAACAAATTCTACTGATAAGAATCGTTTCAATTTCCGTAGTAATTTGGATGCGGATATACTGAAAAACTTGAAGTTATCTGTCGGAGTGGGAGCTGTCATTAACAGTCTGAATTATCCGAGATCCGCTTCGTATGAGATAGCCCGCAAAATGAAAGATATGGCTCCGAATATTCCGGTAAAGTGGCCGGGGCATGACGGCTATTATGCTTTTGGTGGGGAAGGCACGGTGAATCCGATGGCATTGGCGGATAAAGAGGCATCCGGATATTCCAAGAAAATAGCCAAGAATCTGAAT
Organism: Bacteroides sp. NSJ-39; assembly: GCF_014287315.1. NCBI lineage: Bacteria > Pseudomonadati > Bacteroidota > Bacteroidia > Bacteroidales > Bacteroidaceae > Bacteroides > Bacteroides sp. NSJ-39. The sequence goes on from NZ_JACOOB010000012.1 coordinate 4,121, forward strand.
GTGGATTTTTCTTTGGAGTATAAGGTTCCCTTTGTTGAGGGGCTCTCTTTGAAGGCTACGATGGGATATACGCAATCTGATTCGTGGAATAAGAACTGGAATATGAATATCGTTTATATGGGCTATCGGGAGGATGCGCAGGAATATTATGAGAGTGCTTCCGCCTCTAATGCCAATAAAGCAAGTTTGAGTTTGGAAGATGGTTTTTCCTATAATATAACCGGACAAGGTTTTATCAATTATATCCGTTCGTTCGGGAATCATAATATAAACAGCGGACTGGTCTTTGAATTTTCGGATGCGGAAAACCGTTCTACTGTTACGTCTCGTGGAGAATTTCCTTCTACTGTGTTGGATATGATGGCGGGTGGAATTGCCAATAAACAAGTGACAAATAGTGAAGTTTTCCGTAAATACAGGACGGCTTCTTTCATCGGTCGTTTCTCTTATGATTACCGTTCCAAGTATTTTGTCGATTTCAACTTCCGATATGATGGTGCCCAGTATTTTGCCGATAAGTGGGGCTTCTTTCCCTCTGCCTCTGTAGGATGGATGCTGACAAATGAAGAGTTTATGAACCCGTTGAAGAAAGTCTTGAATGAGTTTAAAATTCGTGCCTCCTGGGGAGAATTGGGTGACTTGTCGGCTGCCAGTCAATATTATGCTAATAATGAGCAATACTATTTTCAAAGCGGCTATCAATATCCGGGTACTCCGATGAATTTTGGTGACCGCACCATTTATGGATTAAATCCCACCTTGAATCCTAATCCTGATTTTACATGGGCTACCTCGTCAATGATAAATGCGGGTGTTGATTTTAAGTTGTGGAATGGCTTGCTTAGCGGATCGGCAGATGTGTTCTATCGTCAGCGTAAGGGACTTCCGGCACAAAAGGCCAATGATAATGCAGGAGCATTGGCTACTTGGTATAACTTAGACCATGACAACACCCGCGGTTTTGAGTTCTCATTGAATCATCAATATAAAATAGGAGAAGTCAACTATTTTGTCGGAGGAAACATGTCGTGGTCCAGAACCCGGAAAGGGAACATTGAGCACGGAAGATTTACAAGCGGTTATGACGAATGGAAATGGAACACTGAAGGACATTGGAATAACGTACGTTGGGGATATAACTGTATTGGACATTATCAGTCGTATGGAGAAATAGCCAATGCACCCATGCATAATAATTCGAATAATAACAGTGCCATATTGCCGGGTGACTTAAAGTATGAAGACTGGAATGGCGATGGCTATATTGACAATTATGATCAACGTCCTATCGGAAGAAATGCTTATCCGGAGTTGGTATATGGTATTAATCTGGGACTTTCCTGGAAGGGAGTTGATTTCTCCATGTTCTGGCAGGGAGGGGCATTGTCGGACTTCCAGATCGGTGCTTTCGATATGGATGCTTTCCAGGAAGGAGCTACCAACCTGAACACTTGGGAATATTTTGGCGATCGTTGGCATCGTGCCGATTATACTGATCCGAATTCTGAATGGATACCCGGGTATTTTCCGGCAGTCCGAGATTTTACATCAGTAACGATCAATCGTCTAAGTTCTAACTTTTGGATGTGGAATGGAAGTTACATTCGTCTGAAAAACGTGGAGTTGGGATATACTTTGCCACAACGAATTACCCAGAAAGCTAATATCAAACAGTTGAGGATTTATGCGAATCTTTATAACTGCCTGACCTTCTCCTCGCAGAAATTCTTTGATCCGGAACAGCTTGAAAGTCAGTATTCGTTTGCCAGCTATCCGCAAATCATGTCATTTAATGTAGGTATAAATCTTAAATTCTAACAGGTTATGAAAGTAAAATCTATCATATATATGGTATTGGCATTGAGCTTGTGCTGCGGATGTAGCGATTGGCTTACTGTCGATTCGAAAACCATTCTTAGTGAAGAGGACATTGCCAAATATCCCGAACTGGCAGAAGCACAGTTCTTATCCAATTATGCGGAATTACGTAAATCAATCCATTGTATCGGTGACGGAGCAATGTCGTACAGGCAACATCATCTGGATGCTTTTACCGATGATGGAGCGAGCAATATTACCTACGAGAATGGGGTCATGAGAAATAACACTCCGGGTACTGTTTTTGGAGGAGTCTTTTCTCAAAGCAAAGGTGAAATATTTGAGGCGGTATGGAATTATAAGACAATCAACATTGTTAATAAGTTTATCGCCACTTATAAGAATTCGGATAATGAAGGGGTGTTGAGTACAGTCGGTGAGGCTTATTTTATTCGTGCTTATCTGTATTTTGAGATGGTGAAACGATATGGGGGCGTGCCTTTGTATTCAAGTCCGTTGGATGATGTAAGCTCCATCAACAATCGTTCTACAGAGGAAAAATCCTGGGATTATATAAAAGATAACTTGGACTCGGCTCTTGTATTGCTTCCGAAAGTACAGCGTATTGCATCAGAAGATCGTGACCGTGCCAATCGGTATACAGCTTTGGCGTTGAAGTCGAGGGCTATGTTGTATGCGGGGACTATTGCTAAGTATGGAAAAGTTTCAAATAATAGTTTCCAGGGAATCCGCAAAGAAATGGCGAAAACATATTTATTGGAAGCGGCAAAAGCAGCAAAGGAAATCGTTGATGATGGTAAGTATGCGCTCTCTACTGAATTTGGCGATTTGTTTAATGGAAAAGATGAAAATAATAATGAGATAATTTTCCGTTTTGCTAACGTTGCCAAGACAGGAGTGGCTGTATATGAGGATTACTGGTATCAGTCTTATCGTATCAAACGGGCCGGTTACTGTGCCTTTATGGTTCCTCCTTTAGATGTTGTCGAACAATTTGAAACATTAGACGGCAAGATTCAGCCATTGGATTATGCCGCTTCAAAGAATAATCCCGAAGATTTTTTTGCAAACCGTGATAAACGTCTGGATGCCACTATTATTTATCCGGGAGGAGAGTTTTTGGGAGAACGTTTCTCTATTTACCGGAAAACACTTGTAAAAAGGACAGATGGAACTACTGAAGAATATTCTTATGAAAAATCTGAAGATTGGATGGGAGCGGGGAAAGTGCCCGGTCACGAAAAATACATGAAAAGTGGAGCAGATGGTATCTTCTTGAACCTTTCCGCCGCAGGAACTACTAACTGGGGATTTTTTCTGAAAAAAACACTGTATGGAGTGAAGAGGCTGGATGATTATCTTATACAAGAAAACGATCAGGATGCTGTCGTTATTCGGTATGGCGAGGTTATTTTAAATTTGGCTGAAGCTGCCGTTGAGCTTTCAACCTATGGAGTGAATGACTATTTAGCGGTTGCCCAAGTCGCTTTTGACCAATTGCGTAGTATACATGGAGGATTGCCTGCCAAAACGATGGACTTGGAGGTTGTACGGCATGAACGCCGGATAGACTTGATGTATGAAGGATTCCGTTATTGGGACTTGAAGCGTTGGCGCATTGGGGAAGAAAAGATGCACAATAAAACGTTGAAGGCTCTCTATCCCATTCTTCATATCGATGAAACAACTTCTCCTGCCTCCGTTTATTATACGTTGGAGAAAGTAGAAGCACCGGATTTGGCTACGAGAGTGAAATGGTTCGAGGAAAGAGACTATTATTGTCCGCTTCCTTTAAGCAAAAGCCCGGGTATCGTGCAGAATGACGGTTGGAATTGATAACCCTAAAAGAAAAGAATATGAATAGAGCTAGATTATATATAAATATCAAACTGTTACTTTTAGCAGTGTTAACACTGAATCTGTCAGGGTGTGAACTTGACGAACGTGTGGACGATTTGACCGGTGGCTACGAAGGCGCTTTTATTGACAGGCTGACTGGTGAAAAGGTGGCTACCGAATATTATGGAGCTAAATTAAAGTTACTTGATCTGGAGTATGGAAATGTAGCGGTTCCCTTGGAGTATAACACACTTCCTGAAGGAACATATCGCAATACCAAAGTATATCCTTCCCGCTATAAAGTATGGGCGAACGGACCGTTCTTTGAGTTGGATACCATTTATGGTGATATTCGTAGTTTTAAGAAAATGGACTTGATTGTTACTCCCAACGTAACATTGAAAATCAAGAAGGTGGAAGTGTTGTACGGCATTACAGCGAACGTCACTTTTACTTATCAGGTAAATGACGAACGCTCCAAGAATCAGGAAATAGGATTGGTATATGGCAAAGAGCAATATCCCGGACAACGTACAGCTATGAATGAAAGCGAAAGCGGTTCACATACTTACAAACGAATAAAGAAAAACTTGACAGAATTGTCGGGAGAATTTACGGAGACTCTGTTCTTAAACCCTAACAGCACATATTATCTAAGAGCTTTGGGACGTACGGAATCAGCAGGAGATTACTGGAATTATTCAGAACAGACTGTGATTAATACGACAGATATTGATTTGTCTTCCTTACCGATTGAAGCCGCTGTCGGAGTAAGTAGTGCCACTTCTGCTGTTTTGCAGTGGGCATTTCCTCCCGTTGTTGACGAGATAAAGGTTTCTTATACGGATCGGGATGGTGAAGAGGTGATGGATAAATTTAAACCTACGGATTATTCATACGTTGCCAATTTGCCTCATAATAAAAAGAGTACAATCAAAGTACAACTTCTGGCGAAAGGAGTTGCCGGTCCGGAACAAACGATTGAAGTACAGACTAAATCTTTGACGGATAAATATGTACCTGCCTCAAACACCCGTCCGGAAAATGTTCCTTTCTACAATGATTCGGAATTTAAAAAATCATTATCCGGTGAATGGGCATTGATATATGGTCCTACAATCGGCGAAGACTGGTCCACTACCGATTTACGTTTTGAATATTTCGATTGGTGGGACACATGGTTGATAGGATTTGCCGACCGTATGCCTGCTTGCCAGGATATAGAGAACTTTAAATCACTGACGATTCAGGGAGAAATACAAACATTGGTTGATATTTTACCTTTTGTTAATCTGGAAACACTTTCTATCATAAAGGGTAAAGGTTTCTCGGTGGATAAAACGATTAATCCGAAAGTGGACCTGACAGTTCTGAAGAAACTGAAGAAACTTAGCACAGTTATTATAGGACCGGATGTGCCGCTTACTAAAAAGAATTTTGATGATGCGGGACTTACACATCTGACGATTACCAACTAGGTCGGTAATCACACTACTCCCTTTGACAAGCGAATGTGTCTAGTGGGTAACATCGGATACATTCGTTTTTTAAAAGAAATATATAAATGAAAATATAAATAGTATGTGTAAGATTAAATGTTTATTTCTACTGATGTTGATCGTATTGTGTTCTTCCTGCAAAGAAAGTACAGAAGATGAAAAAGCGATGCAACAGCTGGTGGAACGCTTATTTCCGGAGTATGCTTCCCAATTTAGTTTTGAACAATCAGAAAAGATTGATAAAGATTGGTATGAAATAGAAGCGCAAGGAGGAACAGTACGAATACGGGGAAATAACGCAAATTCGATGGCTGTAGGGCTGAACTATTATCTGAATCATTACTGCCTTACCTCTGTTTCCTGGTATGTGAACGATACGGTGGAGATGCCGGAAGTATTACCCATGCCACCGGCAAAAATAACTTCGACTGCCCGTTGCAAGAACCGATTCTTTCTTAATTACTGTACCTTCGGTTATACAATGCCATGGTGGACATGGAAGGATTGGGAACGGTTGATAGACTGGATGGCTTTAAATGGAATCAATATGCCTTTGGCAATCACCGGACAAGAATCTGTCTGGTATCGCGTATGGACGAAATTAGGATTGACGGATGAGGAAATACGGAACTATTTCACAGGGCCTGCTCACTTGCCTTGGCATCGTATGTCTAACCTGGATTATTGGCAGGGGCCTCTGCCTAAAGAATGGCTGGATACACAAGAAGCATTGCAGAAACAAATCGTAGCCCGTGAACGTCAATTTAATATGCGCCCCATACTTCCTGCATTTGCCGGACATGTACCGTCGGAACTTAAAAGAATCTATCCGGAAGCTAAGATTAGCCGGATGAGCTCTTGGGGAGGTTTCGAGGATAAATACAGAAGCCACTTTCTGGATCCGCTTGACCCATTGTTTGCAACCATACAGAAAGAGTTTCTGGAAGAACAAACTAAGTTGTTCGGAACAGACCATATTTATGGGGCAGATCCTTTTAATGAAGTAGCCCCTCCAAGTTGGGAACCGGAATTTTTAGCCAATTGCTCGAAGCATATTTATCAATCGATGACGCATGTCGATCCGGATGCTACTTGGTTACAAATGACATGGTTATTCTATATTGACCGACATTTATGGACAAACGAACGGGTAGAAGCTTTCTTGAAAGCAGTCCCTCAAGATAAACTGTTGCTACTGGACTATTATTGTGAGAATACTGAAGTCTGGAAGCAGACAGATCGGTATTTCGGGCAACCATATTTATGGTGCTATTTAGGAAATTTCGGAGGAAATACAATGCTTGCCGGAAACACCAAAGAAGTGGGGAAACGAATCGAAAATGTATATACCAATGGTGGAGAAAACTTTTCGGGACTGGGTTCTACTTTGGAGGGGTTTGATGTAAATCCTTTCATGTATGAATATGTTTTCAGTAAAGCATGGGATTGTAATCTGCCGGACTCTGTATGGATAGAACAACTGGCAGACAGGCGAATTGGCTTGAGAAACCAACAAATGCGTCGGGCATGGAAATTGCTTTATGACAGTATTTATACAGCACCAGCTGCTTTGGGACAGGGGACATTGATGAATGCGCGTCCTTGTTTAAAAGGAAATGGCAATTGGACGACTACGCCTACGGTAGCGTATTCTAATGAAACTTTGTTTGAGGTATGGGAGATGTTGTTGAAAGCCGGAGAACATCGACATTCTGCTTATGAATATGATGCCGTTAATATAGGAAGGCAAGTGCTGGGGAATTATTTCGGGAAACTTCGTGATGAATTTGCGGAAGCTTATTCCCGGAAGCAATTACCGCTATTAAAACAAAAAGGAGCTGAAATGAAACAACTACTGCGTGATGTTGATACTTTATTAAGTACACAATCTTCTTTTTTACTGGGAAAATGGATTGAAGATGCCCGTTCATTAGGTACAGACGAAGCCTCTAAAAACTATTACGAAGAAAATGCCCGTACTATCGTTTCAACCTGGGGAGATAAAGATCAGAGTTTAAACGATTACGCAAATCGTACTTGGGGAGGTTTAGTATCGGGATATTATGCGCCTCGTTGGGAAATGTTTATAGATGAAGTTATTCGCTCTGTTTCTAACAAGCAGCCGTTTAATGCTGATGCTTTTCATCAAAGAGTGACGCAGTTTGAAATTGACTGGGTCAAGTCACATGAACGTTATCCTTCCGAACCGGTTAGTAATGTTGTTGAGATTGCTACTTTATTGATGAATAAATACAAGGATTCAATTTTAAAAGAAAAACACAATGAGAATAATTAGTTATATTTCAAGTATAATCATCACTTTTTCTGCATTAGCTATCATGAGCGGATGCAAAGATTCGGAAGTTGTTGATGACGGCTTTCGTACAACAATGGCTAAAGCCTCTGATGTGAAATTAAATAAAGTTGCCTATTGGCCGGGAGATCCTGTAAATTGCTCTTTTACCTTGAAAAATGAAACGAACTATCCGATGGATATTCGTGAAGTAAAAGTGGTGATTCAGAACTTGGATGATGGAGGGTGTGTATTGACAGAAAAGTCTGTTGCTTCCCATATTCAAATAGAACCGGGACAATCTGTTCCTGTGGATGCCGGGACACTGTATACCCTTCCAGCTGCATTAAAGCCTTCTTCCTTTTGTGCTGTCAAGTTCCTGTTAGATTTTGAAGATGGGATAACCACTACAATTGACGGAACATATTTCAGAGCTGTCAACGAGCAGTCGCTGTTGACTTACGATATTCAAAAGTTAGATTATCAGGGACTTCCTGTTTATCGTCAGATAGGAGATATGAGTGCCGGGTTCGGTGTGTTAAAAACGATGGTTGCTTTCGATCAAGGAATGGCTGCCACCATGGAGGAGGCTCCGCAGGGTGGTACTTATCCGGTTGCGCCTACTCCGGAGTTTTTGCAACGTTCCGTTCGCAAAACTGTTGAGCTTTACAATTCGGAGATCGGAGCTGCCACAAAGATAAAGAGAGTGGTGGTTGGAACGGGGATCGCATCTGTTTCTTACTTTGCAACAATGATGGGGGCAGCCTATTTACCTATTCATTATCTGGTATCGGCTAATTCTGCTTCTGAAGTACAAGCTATACTCGATTATTCCAATCAAAATGGATATGCCTCTTATGCCACATTGGGTTATGACGGTTCTATGCCCGGAGTGGGAGTTGCCTGGATAAAATTATTGGATTTGCCGGAAGAATATAAGCAATTTATAAAAGATCATCAGGTGGAAGAAGTTTATATTTATGGAGTAGGTCAGGAAGGACATGGAGAGTCTTATTCCCGAAGGGTTTTGACGCAGAATACAATTACTGATGAATATGCGCCTGGTTCTTTATATATATTGTATACAAACTTTGGTTCGGATGCCGATATTGACGCACTGAAACATCGGTTGTATGACTATAATCAGTTAAAATTGGGTGAAGGACAGTATATCTCTGATTGGGAAAGTGGAATTGTCGATGATCAGATAGCCAATATATCCGGCTCTGCGCAAGCGATGGCAAATGTGAAAGCTTATACGATTGAGACTGATGATATGATGGCTTTGTACAATATATCTTCTTTCCTGACGCTTCAATATATAAAAAAGAATCAAAGCAAGTTGCAGGCACCTTTTGTGAATGGAGTTATTTTTAACGAGTATCTTACGAATCACCCTCAATATGAAGCGTTTGTTGGATATGTACCTTTATTATATTGGCAATTTAATTCGGCGGCTTCTACAGTAGAACGTATTGATGGTTATCTGAAGCCAGCTATTGCCGGGTATTTTCCTGATGTTGTCGATCATCTGTATGAGGGATCTTTCTATCTGAATTCTAATATGAGACGCTATGAGTTTTATGACGAGCTGATAGCAAGAGGTGTCACTTCGGAGAATATTAGAATTAGGCAGAGTGTAGATAAATGGAATCCGGAAGATGATGGAGAAACGGAAGAGTATTTGGGACGCATTAATCATAAAATAGGTTCGGCTGAAGAATTTGCTTATGATATAATTGAACGTATTGGAGTGCAGAAGTATCGGAATACGGTTAAGTCGATGGAGTACCTGACATTGGAGGAGCTTCGTACTATTTGTGCACAGGTTGGAAATATGAGATTAGTAGAACATTGATATAACATCGGATTTAAGATTTAAACTAACGAAATGAATATAAAACAATTGATGGTAACTTTCTTCATTGCACTATTGGCAGGAGGAGAGATTGGAGCTCGTGTGCTGACGGATAAATTCGTTTATTCACAAGGGGAGAAGGTTTTGTTTACTTTTGATGGGAAGTCAGAAGGTAAAACGATTATACTGAAATATCTCTCCAAGAAAGGAGAACCGGTTCTTGCGGAGATTGGTGGAGAACCATTTGTTTGGGAAGTTCCTTCAGAATTTACGCCTGCAGCCGTAGGTGTTTATCAAAAAGAGGAGGGACAGTTGACATATTCTTCTTATTTTAGGGTGGTAATTCCCGGAATGTTGACTACCTATCAGATTGCTAAAGAGGAATATAAAGGTTTGAATGTGTTTATGCTCGATGGTGGGATGAGTGCGGAATATGCTGTCCAAAAATCTTTAGCTAATCTGACGGCAGGTGTGAGCCATACATGGCGGATTGGTCCGGGAGGAGGTCCCAAACCGGTATGGGGGACACCTGATTTCCTTCAACAATCCGTTCAGCATACAGTAGATTTATATAATGAGTATTTGGGTAAGTCGAAGAAACTTAAAACTGTGATAATAGCTACGGGAGTACCGGCGGTACCTTATCTTTCTGCAGCTATGGAGGCTCCCGTATTGCCATTACATTTTTTGGTTTCTGTCAATTCTACCAAAGAAGTTTCTTCCATATTAGAATATTCCTCGCAAGCTGGAGTACCCTGTTATGCGACATTGGGATATGATGCTTCCATGGATGATGTCGGAGTTGCCTGGATAAAATTATTGGCTTTGCCTGATGAATATCGGAAGTTTATAATAGAACATGAAGTAGAAAATGTAATTATCGCAGGCATAGGGGAAGACGTGAAAAGTGAATCTTATTGTCGGAAACTTAGTAAAACCGGAGTGGATGGTCAGGAGTATGCAGACGGCTCTCTTTATATTTTATATACCCAATCCGGTTCAGAGCATGACATCAAAACGATATCAAGAAATGTCGTGGACTATGATACGTTATCTCTTGAAAAAGGTAAGGACTTGGCCGATTGGGAGAGCGGTGTTGTCAACAGGCAGATTGATAATATATCAAAAGGTATTTGTGAACATACTCCGGCACAAGTTTATTCTTTGATTGCTACTCATGATATGATGGATATGTATAATCTCGGTGCAAATATGGGTATGTATTTTATGTATAAGAATCGGGAGCAAACAAAGGTTTCCGTACAGGGGACTTATTTAAATGAATATTTAATATCACAACCTTTGTATGAGTTGACTCAAGGATATATTCCATTATTGTTTTGGCAGTTTGTCCCTCCTGTATCAACAATCGACAGGATAAAACGTGATATACAAAAAGTGGTGGATGTTTATGAAAAAGGTGCTCTTTTGGAGAATAAAAACGTACACGTGAATGCACGTATCGGGAAAGAAGAGTTGGTACAGGAATTGAAGAAAAGGGGATTTCGGTTTGTTACTAAGCGCAAAGATAATGTGGAAGAATTGTGGGACCTATCCGATGGAATAAATTCTCCTTGTGAAGAGGTTGTACAGAATATAGTGGAACAGATTGGGGTAAAGAAGTACCAAAGTCAGTGTCAAAATGCCCGATATTTGGATTTGGATGACCTTAAACAGATAATAGGGAATATTCCTGGATTGGTTTTCTATCCTCTTTAAGGAAAAAGTAAGAACTATGAACGAATATCTTTGGCTATAATGTTGCTTGTCGGTTTAGGTTGTTAGTTGACAAATCAATAAGTTAAAATTGTATGGATTAGCAGAGGGGATATAAAAAACTCTCTGCTTTTCTGCTTGACTTCTATTGCGAAATGATTACTTTTGCGGCGGTTATCAATTAACGTACTGGAACTATGAACAAAAAAGGCATTCTTATTGCGGCTGTTGCCGTATTAGTGATAGCGATTATCGGTGTTACCTATCTGTTATTTACTGAAAAACAGGCTAACCGGGAGTTGGTGCAAGAATTCCAATTAGATAAGGAGGATCTGGAAAACGAATATACTCGTTTTGCACAACAATATGATGAGTTAAAGATGACAATTTCCAATGACTCTTTATCTCAGTTGCTGGAGCAAGAGCAGTTGAAGACTCAGCGATTATTGGAAGAACTCCGTACGGTGAAAAGTTCGAATGCGACGGAGATTCGTCGCCTGAAGAAGGAATTGGCTACCTTGCGCAAGGTAATGATTGGCTATATCAATCAGATAGATTCACTGAATAAACTGACGGCACAACAGAAACAAGTCATCGCGGAAGTCACCCAGAAATACAATCAGGCTTCACGGCAGATTGATAACCTTTCCGAAGAAAAGAAGAATCTGGATAAGAAAGTAACGTTGGCAGCCCAGCTTGATGCGACCAATATTCGTGTCGAACCACGCAATAAGCGCGGTAAAGTGGCGAAAAAAGTGAAAGATGTCGTGAAATTGGCTATCAGCTTTACTATTGTGAAGAATATAACGGCTGAGAACGGAGAGCGTACTGTCTATATACGTATTACCAAACCGGATAATGATGTGTTGACCAAGAGTGCATCCAATACTTTCCCTTATGAAAACCGAACATTGACCTATTCCATTAAGAAGTATATCGAGTACAATGGCGAAGAGCAGAATGTGAATGTGTTTTGGGATGTGGAAGAATTCTTGTACGCCGGAAACTATCGGGTGGATATTTTCGAAGGCGGCAACTTGATCGGTTCCCAGGCGTTCACATTAAATTAAGTCGGTGGGTACAAAATGAGTTATTGCGCCCTGCCATCCGCTCCCCACATCATCTTGGTACGGAGTGTATCGAAAAAAACATGATTGAACCTTTTTACCACTTTTACACTGTAGTCAGCCCGACGGATAGTAAGTTGCGTAGTCTCTTTGCAGGTTTCGCTCCGACCGTCGATGGCGACGAGGAAGTTGTGGCTACGGCTTTCTACATCTAGTGTGATTTCCCAATCATCGCGGATAACGATGGGACGGACATTGAGGCTATGTGGAGCTACGGGAGTGATGGCGATAGTGTTGGAGTGAGGCACAATGATAGGCCCGCCTACGCTCAATGAGTATGCGGTTGATCCGGTCGGAGTGGCAATCACCAGTCCGTCAGCCTGATATGTATTTAGAAAAGCGCCGTTAATAGCCGTGCGGATACTGATCATGGAGGAACTATCCCGCTTTAATACTGCTATCTCGTTCAAGGCATACGGGCATTCCTGTAAATGTGTGTCGTTACAAATCAATTGCAGCACGCTTCTTTCCTCCACACTGTACCGTCCGGCATGAATTTCATTGAATGTCTCTTCCATTTCTTCGGGAGAGATGTCGGCAAGGAATCCTAAACGTCCCGTATTAATGCCAAGAATCGGAATCCTTTTCCTGCCTACACGGCGGGCGGCTTTCAGAAAAGTTCCGTCACCTCCGATACTGATCACCATATCGGCTGTAAAATCATCGCCATCCAGTAATTGATCGGCTTCGATTTCCATTTGTTCTGAAATCAAGAACTGGTAGAACTCTCTGCATACACATATTTCAGCTCCCTGTCTCTTCAATAATTGAAACAGGTTGGCGGCATGAAAAGACTTTTTGGGCTGATAAGTATTTCCGAAGATGGCAAATTTCATAAGCTGTATCATTGGTTTCGGTTGCAAATTTGGCACTTTTTCTTGGATTTCTACTTTAAATAACCAAAAAAGAACGGAGAATGCGTTTCGTATTATTAGGCAACTAATAATAATATTTGTATTTTTGCGGCAAATATTACGTAGAACTATGACTAAATTAAGTGTGAACATAAACAAGATAGCTACGCTGAGAAACGCACGGGGAGGAAATGTTCCCGATGTGGTGAAGGTAGCCCTTGATTGTGAGTCTTTTGGAGCAGACGGCATAACGGTTCATCCCCGTCCCGATGAACGCCACATTCGCCATTCGGATGTATACGCCTTGCGCCCTTTGTTGCGGACTGAATTTAATATCGAAGGTTATCCGTCGCCTGAGTTTATAGACCTGGTGCTGAAGGTAAAGCCGCATCAAGTAACTTTGGTTCCCGATGACCCTTCACAATTGACTTCCAATTCAGGCTGGGATACAAAAGCAAATCTGGAACTTCTGACGGAAGTTCTCGACCAATTCAACAGTGCGGGTATTCGTACATCCGTTTTTGTTGCCGCTGATTCGGAAATGGTGGAATATGCGGCAAAGGCTGGTGCCGACCGTGTGGAGCTTTATACGGAACCGTATGCTACGAATTATCCGAAGAACCCGGAAACGGCTATCGCCCCTTTTATCGAAGCTGCGAAAACCGCTCGTAAATTGGGCATCGGTCTCAATGCCGGTCATGATTTGAGTCTTGTTAATTTAAACTATTTCTATAAAAACATTCCTTGGGTGGATGAGGTTTCTATCGGGCACGCTTTGATTAGTGACGCACTGTATTTAGGATTGGAACGTACCATTCAGGAATATAAAAACTGTTTACGCTGATGAATGCAATGATATTGTTGGCTCAAGGGGCTATGAATATGGCCGACTCGCTGGCTACCGCCAACCCTGTACTGACGGAAGTTGGCACTCCTGAAATGAATATGCTTGATATGGCTATCAAGGGGGGATGGATTATGGTTGTGCTGGGCGTACTGTCTGTGGTCTGTTTCTATATCCTGTTTGAACGTAACTATATGATCCGTAAGGCCGGGAAAGAGGATCCTATGTTTATGGAGCGGATTAAAGATTATATTCATAGCGGAGAAATCAAAGCGGCTATCAACTATTGCCGTACGATGAATACTCCTTCGGCGCGTATGATTGAAAAAGGTATCAGTCGTTTGGGACGTCCGATAAATGATGTACAGGTAGCTATCGAGAATGTAGGTAACATTGAGGTTGCGAAGCTGGAAAAAGGGCTTACCGTGATGGCGACTATCTCCGGCGGCGCTCCAATGCTGGGATTTCTCGGAACGGTGACCGGTATGGTGCGCGCATTCTACGAGATGGCGAATGCGGGTAGCGGGAATATAGATATTACGTTGCTTTCCGGTGGTATCTATGAAGCGATGATTACTACAGTCGGAGGTCTGATTGTCGGTATTATTGCCATGTTTGCTTATAACTATCTGGTGATGCTGGTAGACCGTGTCGTAAACAAAATGGAATCCCGCACAATGGAATTCATGGATTTGTTGAACGAGCCTGCCCAAAAGTAACTTTATAGCTGACAGCTAATCACTAACCATTAATCACTAATAAAGTGGGATTAAAAAGAAGAAATAGAGTATCGCCCAATTTCAGTATGGCTTCCATGACGGATGTCATATTTCTGTTGCTGATATTCTTTATGATAACCTCTACTGTGGTGTCGCCCAATGCTATTAAAGTGCTGTTACCGCAAGGCAAGCAGCAAACTTCGGCCAAACCGCTGACCAGAGTCATTATCGATAAGGACTTGAATTTCTATGCGGCTTTCGGCAATGAGAAGGAGCAACCCGTAGCGTTGAATGATTTGACATCATTTTTGCAGAGCTGTGCGGAGAAGGAACCTGAAATGTATGTGGCATTATATGCGGATGAATCAGTGCCTTACCGTGAAATAGTACGGGTACTGAACATCGCGAACGAGAATCATTTTAAGATGGTGTTGGCTACACGCCCGCCCGAAAACAGATAAGAATGATGGACAGAAGAAAAAAGGGTGAATACATAGGAGCGCTGGGTGCATTGCTGGTGCACGTGGCAGTGATTGCTCTTTTGATTCTGGTGAGCTTCACTGTTCCGCAGCCGGATGAAGATGCGGGTGGAATACCCGTGATGATGGGCAATGTGGAATCGGCGCGTGGCTTTGACGACCCTTCGCTGGTAGATGTGGACGTGCTGGATGAGGATGCGGCAGCTCCTGCGGAAACACAGCCGGAACTACCTTCAGAACAAGACCTGTTGACGCAGACTGAGGAGGAAACGGTCGCCGTGAAACCGAAAACAGAAGAAGTTAAAAAGGAGACGGTGAAACCTAAGGAGACGGTTAAGCCGAAAGAACCTGTGAAGAAACCGGAAAAGACCGAAGCTGAGAAAGCTGCGGAAGCCAAACGGCTTGCAGAGGAAAAGGCGGAACGTGAACGTAAGGCTGCCGAAGAAGCCGCAAGGAAGAAAGTTGCCGGTGCTTTTGGTAAGGGAGCGCAAATGACCGGCAATAAAGGGACGGCAACCGGTGGCACAGGTACGGAAGGCAGCAAAGAAGGCAATTCTTCTACCGGTGCGAAAATAGGAATAGGAGGCGAGGGAACATTTGACCTCGGCGGACGTTCTTTAGGTGCAGGCACCAGTCTGCCGAAACCTGTTTATAATGTACAGGAAGAGGGACGGGTTGTTGTGAATATCACGGTAAATCCTGCCGGACAGGTGATTGCAACCAGTATCAATCTTTCGCATACGAATACTCCGAACCGTTTCTTACGAAAAGCAGCCGAAGATGCGGCAAAGAAAGCCCGTTTTGAGGCGGTGGAAAGAATGACGAATCAGATTGGAACGATTACGTATAACTTTAAGTTGAGATAGAGAATAGTTAACATCAGTGCGCAGCCAATTGGCACATTAGCATATTGGCACATTAATACATTATTATATATGGGAACTGTATACGCATTTTTTGCAGATGGCTTTGAAGAAATCGAAGCATTAACTGCTGTTGACACGTTGAGACGTGCCGGACTGAATGTAGAAATCGTATCCGTTACACCGGATGAAATCGTAGTCGGAGCACATGATGTGTCCCTTCTTTGCGACGTCAACTTTGAAAATTGCGATTTCTTTGATGCTGAGCTTTTGTTGTTGCCGGGAGGAATGCCGGGAGCAGCTACGCTTGATAAGCACGAAGGATTGCGCAAACTGATTCTTAGCTTTGCGGAAAAAGGCAAGCCTATCGCTGCCATTTGCGCGGCTCCGATGGTATTGGGCAAATTGGGATTGCTGAAAGGTAAGAAAGCTACTTGTTATCCCGGATTCGAACAGTATCTGGAAGGTGCGGAATGTGTCGGTGAACACGTTGTCCGTGACGGAAATATTATAACGGGTATGGGACCGGGCGCTGCTATGGAATTTGCTTTAGCTATCGTAGAGCTGTTGGCTGGTAAAGAGAAAGTAGACGAATTGGCGGAAGCGATGTGTGTTAAGCGCTAAGCCGTTTATGAAGAAATATGTCATTATTGTCGCCGGTGGGAAGGGGTTGCGAATGGGGAGTGAGCTTCCGAAACAATTTCTTCCTATCGGTGGTAAGCCTGTACTGATGCGTACGTTGGAAGCATTCCGGAAGTATGAGGCTACACTTCAGATTATATTAGTGCTTCCCAAAGAACAACAGGATTTCTGGAAACAGCTTTGTGAAGAATATCATTTTGACGTAGGACACCTCATTGCCGATGGGGGAGAGACACGCTTTCATTCGGTAAAGAATGGTTTGGCATTGGTGCGGGAATCCGGATTGGTGGGAGTTCATGACGGGGTTCGTCCGTTTGTCTCGGTCGACGTAATCCGTAACTGTTACGATTTGGCGGAGACAAGGAAGGCTGTAATTCCTGTTATCGATGTAGTGGAAACTGTACGCCATTTGACCGGCAATAGTAGCGAGACAGTCAGTCGCAATGATTATAAACTGGTGCAGACACCGCAAGTATTCGATACTGAACTATTGAAGCGGGCATATACGCAGGAGTTTACTCCGTTCTTTACAGATGACGCTTCTGTGGTAGAAGCAATGGGAGTGCCTGTATATCTTGCCGAAGGCAACCGTGAGAATATAAAAATAACGACCCCTTTCGATTTAAAAATAGGGAGTGCACTTTTGTAAATGTTCGATTTAGTCACACGAGACATAAAGTTTATCTCCGGTGTAGGTCCTCAGAGGGCTGCTATATTAAATAAGGAGCTTGGAATCTACTCTTTGCACGATTTAATATACTACTTTCCTTATAAATACGTTGACCGGAGCCGCATCTATTACATTCACGAAATAGATGGCAATATGCCGTATATCCAATTGAAGGGAGAGATTCTCGGCTTTGAGGCTATCGGTGAAGGACGGCAGCGTCGCCTGACTGCTCATTTTTCGGATGGGACGGGTGTAGTGGATCTGGTGTGGTTTCAAGGAATAAAGTACATCTTAGGCAAATATAAACTTCACGAAGAGTATATCATTTTCGGTAAACCGACCGTGTTCAACGGACGTATCAACGTAGCGCATCCCGATATAGACAAATCGGATGAACTGAAACTTTCGTCCGTAGGTTTGCAGCCTTATTACAATACGACGGAGAAAATGAAGCGCAGCTTCCTCAACTCCCATGCGATAGAGAAAATGATGGCTACTGTCATTCAGCAGATACAGGAGCCTTTGCCCGAGACTCTTTCGCCCAAACTGCTGGCGGAACATCATCTGATGCCCTTGACGGAAGCGCTTCGGAATATTCATTTCCCTGCCAACCCCGATTTGCTCCGCAGAGCGCAATACCGTCTCAAATTCGAGGAACTGTTTTATGTGCAATTGAATATTCTTCGGTATGCCAAAGACAGGCAGAGAAGGTATCGGGGCTATGTTTTTGAGAAGGTAGGGGATGTATTTAACACATTCTATGCCAAGAATCTTCCTTTTCAGCTGACGGGTGCTCAGAAACGGGTATTGAAGGAAATACGTAACGACGTAGGCAGCGGGCGGCAGATGAACCGCCTTTTGCAAGGGGATGTCGGAAGCGGAAAAACATTGGTTGCTTTGATGAGTATGTTGCTGGCTTTGGATAATGGTTATCAGGCATGTATGATGGCCCCTACGGAGATACTCGCCAATCAGCATTATGAAACCATAAAAGAACTGCTTTTCGGCATGGATATCCGTGTTGAGTTGTTGACCGGATCCATTAAAGGAAAAAAACGGGAGGCTATTCTTTCCGGACTGCTGACCGGAGATGTGCATATCCTGATAGGAACGCATGCCGTTATCGAAGATACTGTA
The DNA here is from genome assembly GCF_014287315.1 of Bacteroides sp. NSJ-39. NCBI lineage: Bacteria > Pseudomonadati > Bacteroidota > Bacteroidia > Bacteroidales > Bacteroidaceae > Bacteroides > Bacteroides sp. NSJ-39. The sequence continues at coordinate 22,500 of NZ_JACOOB010000012.1, forward strand.
AATTTCTCATCTTTGGGATTCGTGGTTATTGACGAACAACATCGTTTCGGGGTGGCGCAACGTGCCCGCCTGTGGAGTAAGAATAATCAACCTCCACATGTGCTTGTCATGACAGCGACCCCCATTCCGCGAACATTGGCCATGACTTTATACGGTGATCTGGATGTGTCTGTTATTGACGAGTTGCCTCCCGGACGAAAGCCGATAACCACTGTGCATCAGTTCGACAATCGTCGGGAGAGCATCTACCGTTCAGTGCAGAAGCAGATTGATGAGGGACGTCAGGTTTATATCGTTTATCCTTTGATAAAGGAAAGTGAGAAGATCGATTTGAAGAACCTTGAAGAGGGGTATCAACATATCCTCGAAGAATTCCCCAAGTGCAAGGTTTGCAAGGTGCATGGCAAAATGAAACCGGCTGAGAAAGACGAGCAGATGCAGCTTTTCGTTTCGGGAGAGGCACAGATAATGGTGGCTACTACGGTGATAGAAGTCGGAGTAAACGTACCGAATGCTTCGGTAATGATTATTGAAAATGCCGAATGTTTCGGACTTTCTCAATTGCACCAGTTGAGGGGACGGGTAGGACGTGGAGCGGAACAGTCTTATTGTATTTTAGTCACTAATTATAAGTTGACGGAAGATACTCGTAAACGACTGGAAATAATGGTGCGTACCAACGATGGTTTTGAAATAGCGGAGGCCGATTTAAAACTTCGTGGTCCGGGAGATCTTGAAGGTACTCAGCAGAGTGGTGTCGCTTTTGACCTGAAGATTGCCGATATAGCCCGCGACGGACAACTTCTGCAATATGTCCGTACCATTGCCGAAGAAATAGTAGAGCATGACTTTGCAGCGCAGAATCCGGAGAACGAGATTTTGTGGCGACAACTGAAAGCATTGCGGAAAACGAATGTTAACTGGGCTGCCATTAGCTGAAAAACGGTTAAACATACAGTTTATTTACGTAAATGTGTTGCAAAACATATTTAGTCCTTATTCTCCCTATTTATAGGAGTTTAGGGGCTAATTATTAGCCCGCTTACCGGCTAACCATCTGAAAAATAGTTAATGACTTCCTTGCAGTTTCATCGGAAAATGCTACCTTTGGGGGAATTTTTTAGTAAATGTATAGTTTAACCAATTTATAAAGTCGAGTATTATGCTTGAAAAAACGCTGGTCATTTTAAAACCATGTACCCTTCAACGGGGATTGATAGGTGAGATAACCCATCGCTTTGAACGTAAAGGATTACGGTTGGCCGGTATGAAGATGATGCAACTGACAGATGAATTGTTAAGCGAACATTATGCCCACCTTAGCGGCAAGCCATTCTTTCAACGTGTGAAAGATTCCATGATGACAGCTCCTGTCATTGTTTGTTGTTTTGAGGGTGTGGATGCTATTCAAACAGTCCGTACATTGGCGGGACCAACTAACGGACGTCTGGCTGCTCCGGGAACCATTCGTGGAGATTACAGTATGAGCTTTCAAGAGAATATAGTTCATGCTTCCGATTCTCCGGAAACCGCAGCTGTTGAATTAACGAGATTTTTTAAACCGGAAGAAATATTCGATTACAAGCAGGCTACTTTTGATTACCTGTATGCAAACGACGAATATTAAATGATTTGACAAGAACGAATGAATTTTAACTGCATTATTAAAACCGGATTGGTGGCTGTAGCGGCTATGGTTAGTTTGAGCTCTTTCTCTCAAGACCTGATTGCCCGCCAAGCACCGATAGACAAGAAATTGAAAACTGTTGACTCTTTGGCATTGCAGAAGCAAATCCGTGCCGAACAGTCCGAATATCCTGCCCTTAGTCTTTATCCTAACTGGAATAACCAGTATGTACATGCTTACGGAAACGCTATTATTCCCGAAACTTATACAATCGACCTGACCGGATTCCATATGCCGACTCCGAGTACGAAGATAACTTCGCCTTTCGGTCCCCGTTGGAGAAGAATGCACAACGGTCTTGACTTGAAGGTTAATATCGGCGATACTATCGTGGCTGCCTTTGATGGTAAGGTACGTATCGTGAAATATGAGCGTAGAGGTTATGGCAAGTATGTCGTTATTCGTCACGACAATGGTTTGGAGACTGTTTACGGACACTTGTCCAAGCAGTTGGTAGAAGAAAATCAATTGGTGAAAGCCGGTGAAGTGATAGGTCTGGGTGGTAATACGGGACGTTCTACCGGTTCGCATCTTCATTTTGAGACTCGTTTCTTAGGAATTGCAATCAATCCGATTTATATGTTCGACTTCCCGAAACAGGATATCGTAGCCGATACCTATACGTTCCGGAAAACGAAAGGTGTGAAACGCGCCGGTTCTCATGACACACAAGCGGCAGATGGCACTATCCGCTATCATAAAGTGAAAAGTGGAGATACCCTGTCACGCATCGCTAAGTTGCGTGGCGTATCGGTCAGCACGCTTTGTAAGTTAAACCGTATTAAGCCGACAACGACTTTGCGCATCGGACAAGTCTTGCGTTGTTCATAAATATCTTGCTTATAAAACAGTAATACAATATCTTTAGAAGAGGGCACTTTAATATAATTTAGAGTGCCCTCTTTCTGTTTTTACTTAATTATTGTTACCTTTGCACACTATTTGGAAGAAAATGAAAGATACCAAGCAACAATTTGAACATGTCATCGCTTTATGCCGTGACTTATTCTCCAAGAAGCTGCACGATTACGGTCCTGCGTGGCGTATCCTGCGTCCGGCTTCGGTGACCGATCAGATTTTTATCAAAGCCAACCGGATACGTAGTATTGAAACTAAAGGAGTGACTTTGGTAGACGAAGGAATCCGTTCTGAATTCATTGCGATTGTCAATTACGGTATTGTCGGACTGATTCAGCTGGAATTGGGATATGCCGAATCTGCCGACATCAGTAATGAAGAAGCGATGACGCTTTATGATAAGTATGCCCAAGCGGCATTGGAACTGATGCTTGCCAAGAACCATGATTATGATGAGGCTTGGCGGAGCATGCGCGTTAGTTCGTATACAGACTTGATTTTGATGAAAATTTACCGCACTAAGCAGATTGAAAGTCTGTCCGGTAACACATTGGTGTCCGAAGGAATCGATGCTAATTACATGGACATGATTAATTATTCGGTTTTTGGATTGATAAAGATAGAATTTGAAGGATAAGAACTTACATATCATTCAGGAAGTGGTGGCGAACACCGGTCGCTTTATTCTGGCGGCTTCGTTCATATTTTCCGGATTTGTAAAGGCAGTTGATCCACTGGGATTCCAGTATAAGATACAGGATTATCTGGCTGCATTCGGAATGGCTTCTTGGTTCCCTTCATTTTTCCCGCTATTGGGAGGTATCGTGTTATCTTCTGTCGAATTCTTTATTGGTATCTCTTTGTTTTTCGGAACGCGAAGGACGATCGCTTCTTCATTGGCGTTAATGCTGATGATTTTTATGACGCCACTGACACTGTACCTTGCCCTCTTTGATCCGGTTTCGGACTGTGGTTGTTTTGGCGATGCTTGGGTTTTGACGAATTGGGAGACATTTGGCAAAAATGTAGTGCTCCTGCTTGCGGCTGCCGGAACGTTCCGATATAGGAAGATGGTGTTCCGGTTCATTAGCGTGAAGATGGAATGGCTGGTTTCATTATATACACTGTTTTTTGTGTTTACTTTGTCATTTTATTGCTTGGACCGTTTGCCTGTATTAGACTTCCGGCCGTATAAGATTGGAAAGAATATATCGGAAGGGATGACGATTCCCGATGGAGCGAAACCGAGTGTATATGAAAGTATTTTTGTGCTGGAAAAGAATGGCGAAAAGAAAGAATTTACGCTGGATAACTATCCGGACAGTACTTGGACATTTGTCGATACACGTACTGTACTTAAGGAAAAAGGCTATGAACCGCCCATCCATGATTTTTCCATAATGGATTTGGATACAGGAAATGATATTACGGAAGATGTCCTGACCGATATGGGATATACATTCCTGTTGGTTGCCCACCGGATTGAGGAAGCGGATGACAGTAATATTGATTTGATTAATGAAATATATGATTATTCGGTGGAACATGGTTACAGATTTTATTGCCTGACTTCCTCACCCGAAGAACAAATCGAATTATGGAAAGACAAGACCGGTGCAGAGTATCCTTTCTGTCAGATGGATGATATAACTCTGAAGACGATGGTGCGTTCCAATCCGGGATTAATGCTGATTAAGAACGGGACTATTCTGAATAAGTGGAGTGACGAGGATATTCCGGACGAATACGTGTTGACCGATAAACTGGAGAATTTGCCATTGGGACAACAAAAATTGGAAAGTGATTTTCACACAGTGGGATATGTTTTCCTGTGGTTTGTTATCCCGTTGTTGCTTGTGCTGGGCGTGGATGTGCTGGTTATTCGCCGTAGAGAACGAAAAAAAAGTTTTATTAACCCTTTAAATAAAGAAAACAAAATGAGAAAGAACATTGTTGCAGGAAACTGGAAAATGAACAAAACCCTTCAAGAGGGTATCGCTTTGGCTAAAGAATTGAACGAAGCATTGGCTAACGAAAAGCCTAACTGTGATGTAATCATCTGTACTCCGTTTATCCACTTGGCTTCTGTCACTCCGTTGGTAGACGCTGCTAAGATTGGTGTAGGTGCTGAAAACTGTGCAGACAAGGCTTCCGGTGCATATACAGGTGAGGTATCGGCTGAGATGGTTGCTTCTACAGGAGCCAAATATGTAATTTTGGGACACTCTGAACGTCGTGCTTACTACGGTGAAACAGTTGCTATCCTTGAAGAAAAAGTGAAATTGGCTTTGGCTAACGGTCTGACTCCGATTTTCTGTATCGGTGAGGTTCTGGAAGAACGCGAAGCTAACAAGCAGAATGAAGTGGTAGCTGCACAGATGGCTTCTGTATTCTCTCTGTCTGCTGAAGATTTCTCAAAGATTATCTTGGCTTACGAACCGGTTTGGGCTATCGGTACAGGTAAAACTGCTACTCCGGAACAAGCTCAGGAAATCCACGCTTTCATCCGTTCAATCGTTGCTGACAAGTATGGCAAGGAGATCGCTGACAATACCTCTATCCTTTATGGTGGTAGCTGCAAGCCTTCTAATGCAAAAGAATTGTTCGCTAATCCGGACGTTGATGGTGGTTTGATCGGTGGCGCTGCTCTGAAGGTTGCTGATTTCAAAGGTATCATTGATGCGTTCAATGCATAATTAACTTTCACCACGGATTACACAGACTCGCACAGATTAACTTCATTCAATGAAAATCTGTATTAATCCGTGTAATCTGTGGTGAACTATTTCATTATCAAATGAGAAAACTTGTTTTATTTGTCCTATTGCTTCTCTTGGTGGATGCCGGTGCACAGGCGCAGGGCATTATCAGGAGTTTGGAGCGTACGGTGCCGGGGCAGGGAAAGGTGACCATTCACCAGGATCCCCGTATTGAAGCTCTGATTGGCATGGAGCGTCCTGCAACAGGCGAACAGAAGGTGATAAAGGCTTCCGGTTTCCGGATACAGGCGTATGCAGGCAATAATACACGACAGGCAAAAAACGATGCTGATCGTGTAGCTTCAAGAGTCAAAGAGTATTTTCCGGAGTTGTCGGTATATACTTCGTTTATTTCGCCCCGTTGGCTTTGTCGTGTGGGTGATTTCCGAAGTATTGAAGAGGCGGACGCAATGATGCGTCGGTTGAAAGCTACCGGTATGTTTAAAGAGGTTTCTATTGTGAGAGACCAGATCAATATTCCTTTATAAATCTGTCATGTTGGAAAAAGAAGAAATTGTCGCTCCGAATTTGGAGGAATTGAAGAATCATTATCGTAGTATTATAACTTTGTTGGGCGAAGATGCTGAACGGGAAGGGCTGTTGAAAACTCCCGAACGGGTAGCTAAGGCGATGCTGAGTTTAACAAAAGGGTATCACATCGATCCGCACGAAGTACTTCGTTCCGCTAAATTCAAAGAGGAATATAGTCAGATGGTGATTGTGAAAGACATTGATTTCTTCTCTCTCTGCGAACATCATATGCTACCGTTTTATGGAAAGGCACACGTGGCCTATATTCCTAACGGCTATATCACGGGACTTAGTAAGATTGCCCGTGTGGTCGATATATTCTCTCATCGCCTGCAAGTGCAGGAACGCATGACGCTGCAAATCAAAGAGTGTATTCAGGAAACGCTGAATCCGTTAGGTGTAATGGTTGTAGTGGAAGCCAAACATATGTGTATGCAAATGCGTGGTGTTGAAAAACAGAACTCTATTACTACTACTTCCGACTTTACGGGGGCTTTCAATCAGGCAAAGACTCGCGAAGAGTTTATGAATCTCATCCAGCACGGGAGTTAGTGTAGAACAACCCTATCCCCCAAGCGTTTTGCCATAATGCTTTGTACGGTTCTCAGCTCATTATAACGTTGCATTAGTGAGTCGCACTTTTCATTGTCATGAGCGAGCGCCGGGTCCTGCAGTGCATAAAGCATATGCTTCAGTTCTTCCGTAACGATTGCGTATTTAAAGTTAATCATCAACATGGGAACCAGTTCGTAGAGCCGTTCTTCATCTGTCACAATCTTCTGTGATTTGGAGTGGTATTTGCTGAGTTGATAACGTACATTAATCAGGTCTACGCTCAATTTACTGATAATCGGGTCAGGATGTGCCAGAAAGTAACGTTCCGCGATAAAAGCCGAATCATGCATGTGTGCGGCAGCTTCCGACAGCATTTGGCGATGCAACGGATTATGGAAAGCCAAATCATCCTCTTTCAAGTCATTGACAACATATTCTATGACAGTGACTGGGATTTCATTTCCTTCTTCGTCAGTCAGATTACACATGACTTTCTCACCGTAACGGACTACGGCCTGTAATATCAACCGCTCGAATTTATAAAATTCCTGCCCTTCTTTTCCTTCCTGCGGAATAAAAGAAGCATAGTTGTCTTCTTGTGGCGGGAAAGGGGATTCTGTATATCCTGCCTCAGCAATTTCAGGAGGCAATGGAACATCTCCATTGGGAGCGGGCATATTTCCGGCCTGTTCACCTTGTGGCATAGAGGCTGCCCTTTCGGCAATCCGTCGGTCCCGTTCTGTCTGTTCCGCCCGTTTCTCCGCTTGCGTTTCCCGTCTTTTGGCAACTTCCGAAACCAACAGTTTATCTTCTATATGTAATAGTTGGGCACATTCTTTGATATACACATCCCGTACAATCGCTTCCGGTATGACCGAAATGCTTTGTACCAGATTACCGATCAGTTCCGCACGTTTGATGGGATCTCTTCCGGCGTCCTCTAACAACAAGTTAGTCTTGAAGCGGATAAAGTCCGTTTCGTGTTCCGAGATGAAGGCCTGGAATTCCGTAGAGTTATGTTTGCGGGCGAAAGAGTCCGGGTCGTCACCGTCGGGAAGCAGGCAGACTTTGACGTTCATACCCTCTTCGAGCAGCATATCAATACCACGGATAGAAGCTTTGATACCTGCGGCGTCCCCGTCATAAAGCACCGTCATATTGTTTGTGAAGCGGTGAATCATACGGATTTGTCCCGGGGTAAGCGCTGTTCCCGAAGAGGCCACTACATTCTCGATGCCGGATTGATGCATAGAGATTACGTCTGTGTACCCTTCAACCAAAAAGCAACGGTCTTGTTTTACAATCGCCTGTTTGGCAAAATAGATACCGTATAGTTCGTTGCTCTTGTGGTAAATATCCGATTCGGGAGAATTGACATATTTGACCTTAACCCCTTTGGTCGCACTGGCAAGCACACGTCCGCCGAAAGCTACTACCTTTCCCGAAAGAGTGTGTACCGGGAATATGACACGTCCCCAAAAGCGGTCCCGCAGACGGTGGTCATCCGTTTCATAACAAAGTCCCGTTTTCACAAGATACTCTTTCTTATATCCTTTCTGTATTGCTTCTTGGGCGAAAGCATCGTGGCTGTCGGTGCAATATCCTAACTGAAACTTCTCGATGATATCATCCCGAAAGCCGCGATTGCGGAAATAAGCCATCCCGATACTGCGGCCGTCTACATGGTTCTTCAGTATATTCTGAAAGTAATCGCGTGCGAAGTTATTGACGATAAACAGGCTTTCCCGTTCGCTTTGCACAAACTTTTCTTCATCACTCAGTTCCCGTTCTTTGATTTCGATATTGTACTTCTTGGCGAGGTATCTTAGTGCTTCCGGATAGGACATCTGCTCGTGCTCCATGATGAAGTGTACGGCATTTCCCCCTTTTCCACATGCGAAACATTTGCAAAGCCCTTTGGCGGGAGAGACATAAAAAGAAGGAGTCTTGTCGTTATGAAAAGGACACAAACCGACATAATTCACTCCACGCTTGCGTAGTGTGACAAAATCTGAAACGACATCCATGATCTGTGCCGCATCCAATATCCGGTCTATGGTAGCTTGATCTATCATTCTTTCTATCTCCTGTAAATCTGTTTTTGCGGATACAAAGGTACACATAAAAAAATCCCCTGCAAAGAACTTTTTTGCAGGGGACCGTTAAATCTTATGTGTAATCAGTGATTGCCGATTACGGGTTATTTGATCTTTTCCCGAATCTTTGTCAGATACTTCTTCATTCCTTCCGCATCCTTGTTCTCAATGATTTCGAGAAGATTTTTCAGCTCGGTGCGGATGTTGGCCACCTGTCCCGGAGTGCGCGGGTTGAACAGAATTTCCTGAAGCAGGTAGTCATCTTCGCTCAGCAAACCTTTGGCAATAGCCATATGTTTCTTGAATGTGGTTCCCGGTGCTTCCTGGTGTTTCATTACAGCTGCAAATACGAACGTCGAAACGAACGGGATGGATAGCGAGTAAGCCACCGTTTCATCATGTTCGTCAAAGGTATATTCGAAGATGTTCAACCGCAAGGTCTGGTAGAGGTCTTTAAAAAAGATCTTACCCAAGTGATCTCCTTCACTGATGATAATGGCGTTCTCGCTGCTTAGATTGCTAAGGCTGGCGAAAGTCGGACCGAACATAGGGTGACTGGAAACATAACGGAAGCCGCTTTCTTCGTAGAACTTCTTCAGTCCCGTTTTAACAGAAGCAATATCACTGATGATGCAATCTTTGGGCAGCACAGGCAACACTTTGCGGAAAGCGTCCAGTGTGTACTTTACTGTTGCGGCGTTGATAACCAGTTCCGGTTCAAAATCCTTGATTTCTTCCAATGTCGTGAAACGATAAGTGTTGTAGACAAAACGTAATTGGTGCGGGTTGACGTCGAACACGGCCGTTTCGTGTTGGAAGCTCAATATATCAGTAAAGAAAGAGCCCATTTTCCCGGCTCCGAGTATTAATATTCTCATGTCTATTGTTTATTTGTTGATAATCTCCATCTGTTGGCGGACAGACTCTTCGTGGATAGCCTCGAAGATTTTCTTCATGAATTCCGCATCCATACCGCATTGTTCCCCTTGCGAACCGCGCTTTTCCAGAATTTCATTGTAACGTCCGGTCTGGAGTACGGTGATATTATGTTCTTTCTTGTATGTACCGATTTCACGGGCAACGCGCATTCTTTTTGCCAACTCTTGAATGATGTTGTCATCGCATTCATCAATCTGTTTGCGTAGCAGCCCCAGACTTTCGGTCGATTGGGTCTCGGTACGGATAACCAATAGATTGAGGATATAGTCGAGTACATCCGGTGTCACTTGTTGGGAAGCGTCACTCCATGCACAATCCGGATTGCAGTGGCTTTCTACGATCAGACCGTCGAAGTTAAGGTCCATAGCCTGCTGACAAAGCGGAGCTACCAGTTCGCGTTTTCCACCGATATGACTGGGATCGCAGAAGATGGGCAGATTAGGGATGCGGCGGCGCAGTTCGATAGGAATGTGCCATTGGGGCAGATTGCGGTAAATCTTCTTGTCGTAGCTGCTGAAACCACGATGAATAGCACCTAGACGTTTCAGACCTGCATTGTTGATACGTTCCAAGGCTCCGATCCACAATTCAAGATCCGGATTTACAGGGTTCTTGACCAATACGGGGATATCAACGCCTTTCAGAGCGTCTGCGATTTCCTGTACGGCGAAAGGGTTGGCAGTGGTACGTGCACCTACCCAAAGAATATCGATTCCGGCTTTCAGACATTCGTAAACGTGCTTGGCCGTTGCAACTTCGGTTGCGACATACATACCGGTTTCTTTTTTCACCTCTTTCAACCAGGCAAGACCTTCGACGCCTATACCCTCGAAGCCTCCCGGTTTGGTACGTGGTTTCCAGATTCCTGCACGGAATATCTTCTGACCTTTCGCTGCCAATTGCTTGGCTGTATCCATTACTTGTTCTTCTGTTTCTGCGCTACACGGGCCGGCAATGACAATCGGTCTTTTAGCCTCAATGCCCGGTAATAAAATTGATTCGAGTTCCATAATAATAATGTATCAATATGCCAATGTGCTAGTAATTCCATTGGCAGTTGGGTTATCTAAACTATTTAATTGTTCTATTTATCGGCACGTTGGCTGTCAGCACATTGTGTCATTGTTTTTATCCTTTCGAGTGCTTCCTCCAACTTGGCGTCTTTGCAGCAAAGAGAGATGCGGATATATCTCGCTCCGTTGCTGCCAAAGATAAATCCCGGTGTGATAAACACTCTGGCTTCATGCAATACCTTTTCCGTCAACTCTTCCACATCTTTGCAGGAAGCGGGGATCTTTCCCCAAAGGAACATACCTACCTGTTTCTCATCGTATGTGCACCCTAGTGTTTTCATAATTTCACCGGCTAGGTGGCGACGGTTACGGTAGTTCTTGTTATTGCCCTCGTACCAGTCGGCTTCGGCTTCCAGAGCAGTGGCTGCCGCCAGTTGCATGGCACGGAACATTCCGCTGTCTATATTGCTTTTCACCTTCAGAATCCATTGTACAAACTCAGCATTTGAGGCTAGCATACCGATACGCCATCCCGGCATATTGTGGCTTTTGCTCATGGAGTTGAATTCGATACAACAGTCTTTGGCCCCCGGTACGCTCAGAATACTGATCGGTTTCTCGTTCAGGATAAAGCTGTATGGGTTATCATTCACGATTACAATATTCTTGCGGCGGGCAAAGTCAACGAGACGCCCGTATAATTCCGGAGTTGCATTGGCGCCTGTCGGCATATTCGGATAATTGGTCCACATCAGTTTTACCCGGCTGAGGTCCATTCTCTCCAGGGCTTCAAAATCAGGCATCCAGTTCTCGTCTTCTTTGAGGTCGTAGTTGATGACTTCCGCACCGAGTATCTTGCTCAGCGAAGTGTAAGTAGGATATCCCGGATTAGGAACCAGCACTTGTTCTCCCGGATTGACAAATGCCAGAGTGACATGGAGTATTCCCTCTTTCGAGCCGATCAAAGGCTGTATCTCTGTGTTCGGATTCAGTTCCACTCCATACCAACGTTGATACCAGGCGGCAAAACTCTTGCGAAGTTCGGGGATGCCCACGTACGGTTGGTAGCCGTGTCCGTTGGGATCATGCGCATTGCTGCACAATGTTTCGATGGTTTTCTCGGAGGGGGGCATATCGGGACTTCCGATACCCAGACTGATGACGTCCTTACCTTCCGCATTCATCTGTGCTACCTCTTTCAGTTTCTTGGAGAAGTAGTATTCACTTACGCTTGCCAGTCTGTCGGCAGGAGCGATTTTATACATTTGACTTTCCTTCTGCATATTCGCCTAATGTTTTGAGTTCTTTGGTTAATGGAGTGATTGCTGCAATGGACTGCTTATATCTCAGATAATCGTTGAAAGCCACATCTACATAAAACTGGTATTCCCATTCACGTCCGATGATCGGTAACGATTGTATCTTGGTCAGGTTGATATTATAAAAAGACAGGATGGACAATACTTGCGACAAACTGCCTTCCGTATGCGGCAAGGTGAATACCATGCTTGCCTTGTTGGTAGCATTTGCATGATGTTGGCGTAGTTCATCCGCCTGCCAGGGATCGGCAACTACCAGAAAACGGGTGAAGTTGTGTTTGTTTGTCTCGATTCCTTCTTGAAGCACCTTCATACCGTAACGCTCGGCTGCCGCTTTGGAACAGATGGCGGCGTGTCCTTTCAAGTTCTCGTTCTTGATGATTTCCGCGCTGCGTGCCGTATCCTCACCCTCTACTACTTTCAGTTGCGGATGTTGGTTCAGGAATTCGCGGCATTGCATCAGGGCGATAGGGTGGGAATTTACTTCCGTCAGGTCTTCCCAACTTTCGTCGGGAAGGCAGACAAAACTGTGTGAGATACGCAATTTATATTCGCCGATAATTTGTGTGCCGCTTTGTCTCAACAACTCATTGTTGTGCAACAAGCTTCCCGCAATTGTATTTTCGATGGCGAGCATTCCGATTACCTGGCTGTCTTTTCGTATCGAAGTAAACACGTCCTCGAAGTTGGCGCAGCAGATTAGCTCTATTTCTTCCCCTTCGAAGTACTTGTGTGCGGCGATATCATGGTAGGAACCTAATGTTCCTTGAATTGCTATCTTTTTCATTGTTCTAAATGGTTTATATAAAAAAATCCCGCGTCCATATTGGAGCGGGATTCATATGATTGATTTCTCTATTCAGTCCTTAAGCATCACTGTCACTTGATACATACAAACTCCCGCTCTACTTTGTTGCTAAAGTAAAAGTAAAAAAAGAAGTAATATGCATAAGTAAACGATTTCATTCGATCCTTTGTTTTTGCTTTGGTTTCTAATTCTGGGGCAAAAGTAATAATTTTCTGTTAGATGCAAACAAAAAGCGATACTTTTTTTCTATTCTTGCCTAAAAAATATAAAAAGGACACTTAGAAGATACCCGGAAGAGTTTCCGGCTTTGCTCCCAGAGTCTTGAATTCACCGTTCAAACCGGCTTCATCTTTCGGGTTCAGCTCCAATGATTTCTTCATGTCCTCGATAGAACCGTCCTTGTCGCCATTTAACAATTTGGCACGTCCGCGTTCCTTATAAGCTTCTGCGAAGTTCGGATTCAACTCAATGGCTTCGTCAAAGAGTCCGATAGCTTCCGTCAGTTTCTTCTGACTGATGTAAAGTCGTCCCAGATAGAGGTACGCCTGTTCGTTGAAAGGATTTATTTCCGTGACAAGTCGATAATCCTTTTCCGCTTCTTCGGACTCTCCGTTGTCCTCCTTCACCTTTCCATGTAGGAGTATCGCCGTTTCTTCTTCCGGATTCTGAGCCAATATGGCATCTACATCCTCCATTACCTCTTTGTATTGTTTCATTTTCAATAAGGCTTCTGCGCGTAACAGGCGGGCTTCGATGAAATCATCCTTCAAGGTGATAGCTTTGGTGAGGTGGGCGATAGTCATCAGGTCGTCGTCCTGGCCTTTGCGGGCTTTTCCCAGCAGATAATGCGCTACGGCATTTCCTTCTTCGATGGCGATGGCCTTGTTGGCTGCCTCTTCCATAGCCTGATAATCTTCCTGAATGAAGCATACATTCGCCAATGTCAGGAAAGTATTGGTAACATGAGGTTCCATTACAGCCATTTTCTCCAAAAGTTCGCGGGCCTTTGCCGTTTCTCCCAATTGGACGTAGAGTTGGCTGAGATATCCCAATGTCTCGAAATCCTCCTCAATGGCAAGGGCTTCCGTGAAACATTTTACGGCATAATCCGGGCGTCCCATGCGTTGCGCGCGCAAACCGTCATATTTGAAGATCTCGAATCTTTTCCGGTCGTTTTTCTGCTTTTCACTTTCCGGTGTATCCGATTTCCCGGAGAAGAAAGATTTAAAAAAGTTCGGCATGATATGTTGTTTTTGAGTTACACTTGCAAATGTAATAACTTATTTTGATATATGTATCATTCCATCCTGCATCTTCCATTCGCCTTCCTCCAATAAATAGCGGATAACCTCTCCAACCTTTTCTTTCTCCGCTTCCATGTTATTGGCTATTTCTGCCGGAGTAAGCGGTTTTTGAATGAGCAGTCCGGTCATTCGCTTCTTTAATTCTTCAAAGGAGTCATCGGACAGACTGTCTGTGGCGCGGTGGCTGAGGCAGATATCGCATTGGCCGCAATTATGTTCGTTTTTCTCTCCGAAGTAGCGGAGCAGCATCCGGCTCCGACATACGTTTTCTGAAGTGACATATTCCTCCATCGCCTTGATGCGCGCTTCGTATCTTGCTTTCCGTTCTTCGTAGACAGAGGGAGGAATATGTACAAAACGCAGTTCCTGCCGTTCGCGCGTATATATAATATAAGGTGTCTTTTTGTGTGGAATATAATCCACGATGCGGCGTTTGGTCAATGTCACCAGGATGTTATAGATCTGTTCGTGTGTCAGCCCCGTGCGTATCGACAGTGAAGCCTCGCTGATATAGGCATAATCCGTGAATACCCCTGTGTAGGAACGAAGGATTGTCTGTATCAGCGCTTCGGTTTCTTTTCCCATCTCCCGTAGTTTGTACAGCTCGTCCCGGTGAATCGTAAAAAGGATGCGGGAAGCATTATCCTGTTCGTCCGTATATTCCAGATAACCGGCTTGCGTCAGTATCTTCAGCGCACTGTCTACCGGGACCGGAAAGTATTTGAATTTCCGGCAAAATTCTTCCAGATTAAATTCGCGGACACATTGGAAACCGTCGCCCATCGCCATCTGATAGTAATATTGCAAATGCTCGTAAACATCGAGAATATACTCTTTGTCGGGGAAGGTGTCTGCCACCCGTTTGTGCAGGGTAGTCTTATCAGATTTGGCATATAGAATGACAGCATATGCCTTTTTCCCGTCTCTGCCTGCCCGTCCGGCCTCTTGAAAATACGCTTCCGGAGAATCGGGGAGATCAAGATGAAGGACGATGCGGACATCCGGTTTGTCAATACCCATTCCGAAAGCATTGGTGGCTACCATTACGCGGACTTCCCCGTTTTGCCAGCGTTTCTGGCGGAGGTCTTTCACTGCATTATCCAGTCCGGCATGATAGAAGTCAGCGGTAATATCTTCGTTCACCAGCAGTTCGGTGATTTCCTTTGTCCGTCGCCTGTTGCGGACATAAATGATGGCGCTACCTGGTATTTTCCGTAAGATATGCAATAACTCGTTCGTCTTGTTGTCTGTCTTACGGACGATGTACGCCAGGTTCTTCCGTTCAAAACTCATGCGGAAGACATTGCCTTCATGGAAGTTCAGACGATTCTGAATATCCTTTACTACTTCCGGTGTAGCGGTTGCGGTCAGTGCCAGCACCGGAACTCCGGGCAGGAGTTCCCGTATTTCCGCAATTTTCAGATAGGCAGGCCGGAAGTCATATCCCCATTGGGAGATACAGTGACTTTCGTCTACTGTGATCATGGAGACTTTCATCGCTTTCAGTTTGGTGCGGAAAATCTCCGTATCCACACGTTCCGGAGAAATATAGAGGAATTTGTAATCACCGAAGATACAATTCTCCAGTGCGGTGAGAATCTCCTGGCGCGTCATGCCGGAATATACGGCAAGCGCCATGATTCCCCGTTTGCGCAGGTTCTGCACTTGATCTTTCATCAAGGCAATGAGGGGAGTAATGACAATGCAAATACCTTCTTGAGCGAGAGCAGGCACTTGGAAGGTGATGGACTTTCCACCGCCTGTCGGCATAAGCCCCAATGTATCTTTGCCTTCGCCGATACTGGTAATGATCTCCTCCTGCAAGTCGCGGAAGGAGTCATACCCCCAGTATTGTTTCAATATCTCCTGATACTTATTCAATCGGCTTTATATCTTCAATTTGAAGTTGGATTTCGCCACGCTTATGCGTGTTTTCTTCGATGGTGTAGCAGATGTCGAACGAGCGTTTCGTCTTGATATAACGTACGTGCGAACTTTGCCCGAAAGCAATGCCGTTCATTACATTGTTCGATTTGTTATCCACCAGTTCCAGTTTGATGTGCTCCTGATCACGTCCCACCACCTTGCTTGTTCCGTAGTCGTAGACATGGTGCGTACAGAAAATAGGTTTCATATTGTCAGGACCGAAAGGATTGAACCTTTTCAGATCATTGAAGAACTTGGATGAAATGTCTCTGAAATCTATCTCCGCATCAATGTCGATTACGGCACTGGTCTGCTCCGGTAAAATATGCTGCGAGACGTATTCTTCAAATCGTCTGGTGAACTCTTCCACGTTTTCTACTTTCATGGATAGTCCGGCAGCATACGTATGTCCTCCAAAGTTCTCCAGCAGGTCGCGGCAATGTTCGATTGCTTTATATACATCGAAGCCGGAAACGGAACGTGCGGAACCTGTCGCCATGTCGTCCGTCCGGGTTAGCACTACAGCCGGGCGATAGTAGACTTCTGTCAGTCGGGAAGCCACAATACCGATCACTCCCTTGTGCCACTCTTCGTTGTAGATCACGATAGAGCGGCGGTCGGCAAGCCCTTCCAGATTGGCGACGATATTGTTCGCCTCTTCCGTCATACTTTTGTCGAGGTCTTTACGAGTCTCGTTGTATTGATTAATTTGTCCGGCTTTCTCCAGCGCTACCGAGAAATCTTTTTCGGTGAGTAAGTCTACCGCTTCTTTTCCGTTTTGGATACGTCCCGATGCGTTGATACGCGGTCCTATTTTGAATACGATATCGCTGACGGTAATCTCTTTTTCGGAGAGTCCGCATACATCGATGATCGCTTTCATTCCGGTACTCGGGTTGCTGTTCAGCTGCTTCAACCCATGAAAAGCGAGAATACGGTTTTCACCCATGATGGGCACGATATCCGATGCGATACTTACCGCCACGATGTCGAGCAGCGGAATCAGATGATGAAACTCGATACCGTTGCTGATGGCGAACGCTTGCATAAACTTGAAACCGACCCCGCAACCGGAAAGGTGTGTGTACGGATACGTATTATCCAAGCGTTTGGCATTCAGAATAGCTACGGCAGGTGGAAGCACCTCATCCGGCACATGATGGTCGCAGATGATAAAGTCGATTCCTTTCTCTTTGGCATACGTGATTTCCTCCACAGCCTTTATGCCGCAATCGAGCACAATAATAAGCCCTACACCGGTTTCGGCGGCATAGTCCACTCCTTTTTTAGAAATGCCATACCCTTCATTGTAACGGTCGGGTATATAATAGTCAAGGTTCGAATAGAACTGTTGAATAAACTTGTAGACCAATGCTACCGCAGTAGTGCCGTCTACGTCATAATCTCCATAAATTAGAATACGTTCTTTCTTTCCCATCGCCTTGTTCAGACGTTCTACTGCAACGTCCATATCCTTCATCAGGAATGGGTCGTGCAGGTCGGGCAATTGCGGACGGAAGAATTTCTTAGCGTCTGCCGCTTTCGTAATTCCCCGTTGCACCAAAAGTTGTCCAAGTATCGGGCTAATCCCTAATTCTTGGGCCAATATCTGGCTTGTCTCTGCCTGTCCGGGTGTAATGGGTCGATAATTCCATTTGTGATTCATTTTATATATTGCTTTTTTCTTTTTCTGTTCTCAAGGGTCAGAAAGGCACTTCTTTCCAACAAGGGGTAAAAGTACGAAAAAAAGCGGAAGTGTAGGATAAGATATGACGAAAATATTTCATGATGGTGTGTTGAAACGCAAATTATTATGCCACCCTCATAGCAATAGAGTGGCACAATATGTTCTGTAAGCAATCGGAAACCTAGAGCCCGTTGATAAACAGATTCGCTTTTTCCACTACGACGTTTGCCGGAGTCTTTAACAGTTGGAGCTCATCAAAACTTTCAAGTACTCTCTCCAGTTTGCGTAGTGTAGCAGTCTTGTTTTGGGTTTGCAGTTCCGTTTTTAGGATTCGGATTTTCTCGTATGCCTGTATGCCTGCCACCAGATTCTCGAAACGCAGACAGGTCCTTCCTCCTGGATAGAGAAGGTAAGTATCTCCGGCTCCCCATGTGTAGAAGCGGCTGTCCAGTAACGGCTCGATAGTCCAGCTGTTCAATGCCCAACGCAGGTATCCGTCCAGATTCTCTTTCGCTGCATACCAGGCTATCCAAGCGCCTTCTGCCGGGTTGCTGAATGTGTATGTGTTGGGATGGGATTCTGCGCAACAGGTGTAGTAAGTTGTGATTTTTCCTTCTGCTTTCCGTTTCGTTTTCATCTCTTCACTGAATTTCTCTGCGATGGCAATGCAATAATCATTCAGTTCGTCGGAAAGTTCTTTATGGAGTGAGCCGGCAAGTGAAACCTTGAAATTCGGATCTGCTTCACGGATAATCTTCAGTGCTTTCAACATATCGGGCATGGGGCGTTCGTCCATAGCGATGTGCGTAATGTCAAACCATCCTTTGGATTTTAAGTGAGCAGCAAAGTCTTTCAGCATACTTAACCATAGGTCGTGATAAGCCTGCTCTCCCGGTTTGGATTTTAATTCTTTCATGCTGTTGGTGGCTTGGTCGAAATAGAGGAAAGACAGTTTCCAGGGAATCATGGAATAACATCCGATCTCCTTTTTTATTCCCATATCTATCATGAACTCCACCCATTTGTCGAAGATCGTGTAGTCGAACCACCAGCTGCCGTCTATTTTCCGAACCCAAGTGATCATCGTTTCGTATGGATCATAAGTTTGTCCGCCCCAAGGGTGATGCATGATGGGGACGGTAATCACTTTTCCGCCTGCATCCGCGTATGGTTGCAGTTCTGTCTTTAAGATTCTGAAGTGTTCCTCCGACCATAAAGGAACCTGATGATAACGGGCCACTGCAAATGGGTTTTGCCAAAGGTCCAGATGGAAAGCCCATTGATCGGGTTGAGGCAATGTGCGTTGCTGAACCTGTACGGTCAGTTTTAACTTCCCGATCACTTCGTGATTATTCTTTATAAGTACATCGGATGAATAATTGCCGCTAATTGCATCTTCAGGAATCCAGACGCGTATCCAGTATCCTTGAGAGGTCTTCGCTTTTATCGGTAAAGCAGCGGCGAGATGGTCGATAGGGTCAGCTACCAGTGTGGAGTCGAATTGTGACAAGTCCGGTCGGGGACCGCAAGTACCTTTTTGGTTCTTGTTCAGTTCATCTGTCATCACATATCTGACAAACCCTTTCAGAATACGGTCTGCCGAAATACTTTGTTTACCGGAGGAATGCGTCAGGGGAGCTATTTCTACGGAAACATTATCCAAATCGATAGCGGAAGAAACTACCAACTGTGCGGCGACTCTTTCTCCTTTCCATCCTTTGATATCAATCTTTTTCTGATTGAGACGTGGATTTACCTCTTTCTTATATCGGGTGTAAGTGTCTCCCCATGCACAACGAGTGCCGGAAAGGCCTTTCCAGGATTTCTCGTCCGTTGGAGCCGGATTTTTGAGTTCCGTGTACTGTGTCAATGGGAAAGGAGCTTGCGAGGTTGACTGCCCGGAGTGGGTAACTCCCATCGGGATTTGTCCGTTCAGGCTTCCCAGACTGCAAAGTCCGGAGAAGATGAGGACGATAGCTTTTACTCTAATGTTCATACGAGTTGTTTTTAATAGGTGATTAAAGGAAATATACTTTAGTTTGATTTAATTCAGAAGAATTGGGACCGATACCGATGGTAAAGCTTCCGGGTTCCAGTACCTTTTCCATTTTATTATTGTATATGCTAAAATCTGCGGAAGGAATAGTAAAACGAATCTCCTTTTCTTCGCCGGGCTGAAGATGGATGGAAGCAAAGCGTTTTAATTCCTTTTCTCTCGGAATGACGGTAGCCACTTCGTCACGTATATAAAGCTGTACAATTTCTCTGCCGGCTACGGAACCTGTATTCTTGATTTTTATCCGTACAGTGACGGAATCTCCCCTTCGGTATTCTGTTTTATCGGTAACGGGAGAGGAATATTTGTATTGCGTGTAACTCAGACCGAATCCGAATGGAAATAAGGCTCCTTGCGGTATGTCAGCGTGGTGTACTGTGTAAAAAGTTCTTCTGGCATTATAAACAATAGGAATCTGCCCCGCATGTCTGGGGAAAGTCTGCGAAAGTTTCCCTGAGGGATTTTCGATACCTGTCAGTAAGGCTGCTACGGCTTTTCCTCCCATAGTGCCGGGATACCAGGCTTCTAATAGGGCATCGCAGTTCTTGAGGACTTCATCCAATACTAGCGGTCGGCCGTTGAATAACACCACGATGATTTTTTTCCCAGTTGTCTTCAATGCTTTCAGCAATCTCATCTGCTGATCTGGTAACTCGATTTTGGCGGTTGAAACAGCTTCTCCAGATAAGTTGGACGGTTCTCCGAGACAAGCTATAATGATTTCATTTTTTTGTGCCAAAGCACAAACATCCGACAAATAGGCCGGTGTAATACCGGAGAAGTCACAAGCCCGTACATCAATCGGGATATCAGTACGTAAGGCTTTGAAGCCTTCTTCTACCGTAATTACCTCTTTGCTGTCTCCTTTCATATTCCAGGAACCCAGCAAATGGTAGCGTGTATTGGCGAATGGACCAACTAGTGCTATTCTTTTAGAATCGGATAAGGGAAGTGTGCGATCTTCATTTTTTAAGAGTACCATACTTTGACAAGCCATTTGGTATGCGTCTTCCTGGCTTTCTTTAGAATAAAGTGTCTGCTTTTCCCGTTCGGTATTAAAATAGGCGAATGGATTGTCAAACAGTCCCAACCGGAATTTCAGTTCTAAGGCACGGGCGGCAGCGCGGTTAATCAGTTGCTCCGGAACTTTCTGTGTTCTTACCAGCTCCGGCAGGAATTCGATAAACTGTTTGGCACTCATATCCATGTCTATTCCGCTTTTGATGCCTCTTTCAGCAGCTTCTTGTCCGTTGTCGGCAGCTCCTTCCGTCACCGCATGTTGAAAAGTTGTCCAATCGGTCATTAGCAATCCTTTGAACTGCATTTGTTTACGCAACATCTCTTCATTCATGAAATAGTTCATTGTCAGCGGCTCTCCATCGTAGGAGGTATATGCGCACATGACACTTGCTACTCCTGCATTAATGGCTGCTTGAAAAGGAGGGAGATAAATTTCCTGAAGTTTGCGCAGAGATACGTCCGTTTCTTGATAGTCTCTTCCTGCCATGACTGCCCCATAACCGGCAAAATGCTTTACGCAGGCAGCAATCGTATGAGGGCTTGTCAAGTCGTTCCCTTGAAACCCTCGGACTCTTGCGGCAGCCAGTTCTCCGCACAAGTAAGCATCTTCACCGGATGTTTCCATAATACGTCCCCAACGAGGATCGTATGATATGTCAACCATCGGTGCGTAGGTCAGTTGGATACCTGCTGCAGCGGCTTCCCGCGCTGCCATAGCAGCACTTTGTTCTACTAATTCCGGATTCCAACTACACGATTCGGCTAGTGGAATGGGGGTAATGGTGCGATATCCGTGAATGACATCTTCATGAAAGATTAAAGGAATACCTAACCTGCTATGTTTCAGAGCTTCCTCTTGTAGAGAACGGTTTAGTTCCGCTCCATTCGCTTTCAAAAAAGCGCCGACTTTTCCTGCACGTATCAGAGACCGGCAGATGGAGTCGTCTTTCGTATAATAAGGTATTAAGTTCAGTTCTGCTATTTTTTCTTCAAGTGTCATGCGTGACAATAGGTCTTTCACCCGTTGGGGGACGGGGATGGATTCCTTTTGATAAGGATAGGATTGTGCAAGGCATACCGAAAACACGTTTTCCACAAGGAATAGTGTTATAAAGATAAACTTGTTCATGTTTAAAGTCTGTTATGAGTTAAATTAATAAATATTACCGCAGACTTTTCTTATTTATACAGACAAACAGGGGATGTGGAAACATCCCGAATTTAATTGGAGAAGAGAAACACGTTGCAATATTAGGAATAATATTCGAAGTACACAAGTAAAGCGGGCAAAGAATTTGAAAGGGAAAATTTGTTCGTTACTTTATTTATTTATAATATTGCGGACTTTATCATCCAATAAAGCTCTATTTATATGCTAGATACTGATGAAAAAACATTCGAGAAGCTCTTTAGGGAGCATTATTCCCTTCTATGTAATTATGCGAATAGCATTGTCTGTAATGAGCAGGCGGTAGAGGACATTGTACAGAATTTCTTTATTGCCGTCTGGGAGAAGAAACACTTATCTATAACGGAGGATACTTTTCTTCCGTATGCCTATCGTGCTATCAAGAACAGTTGTATCAACTACTATAAGTCAGAGATTGCCAAAGAGAATTTTTTCACTGTGCTGGCGGAGGAATGGCAATTACAACTGCAAGAAGAAGAGGAGTTCAGATATAAACAGGAGGTACATGCCGCTCTTCAGAAGTTACCGGAAAAATGCAGGAAAGTATTTTTGCTGAAGTGTGTCACCGGTCTTCGTTATAAAGAAATCGCGGAAATTTCCGATATTTCGGTCAATACCGTGAAATACCATCTGGGAGAGGCTTTTCGTGTCATGAGGGAAGAACTGAAAGACCTGATGATACTATTAATATTAATTTTTAGCTGATTGTGCCTACCCATTTTAGGGAAAGCAATTGTCATAGTAACAGAAAGATAAAAAGAAAATGATGAAACAGGAATTGATCTATCAAGCTATTCTTTCTACATTAGCTCATGAGGCTACCGATGAGGAACAAAAGATTGTTGACGAGTGGCTGCGTGAGTCTGAGGAAAACAGAGAGGAATATGAGGGGATGCGTCGTATGTATGAGAAAGCGACGGCTCCTCGTAAACCCAAACAATTTGATGCAGACCGGGCTTGGAAACAGGTGGCCGACCATACCATATATAAAAAGAAAAGTTGGTATCTGTCTATGTGGGTGCGCTATGCGGCCGTTGTAGCTGTTGTGGTGGCAAGCGGATTGTTCTTTATCACAGATTGGTTCCGTGCGGACAGTCTGGATGGGATAGACATGATGGCTTACAATGAGCCTACCCTGCTTTTGGAAGGGGGGGATGAGATTGATTTGAGCGGGCGGTCCTTTACGATGAAGCGTGATCAGGCTTTGATAAAGAACGATGCGGACAACCTGCTCTCTTATGAGGCGGAAGGCGGGACGGATAAAGCGAAGATTGTTCATAACCGCCTGATTATCCCGAGAGGAAAAATGTACAGACTGGTGTTGGAGGATGGCACGAAAGTATGGCTGAACTCAGAAACGGAACTCTCATATCCGAGCCGGTTTACCGGAACCAAGAGGGAAGTAAAGTTATTGGGTGAGGCTTTCTTTGAAGTCACTCCTGACAAGGAAAGACCGTTCTATGTAAAGGCGAACGGAATGGATATACGTGTTCTGGGAACTTCTTTCAACGTAAGTGCCTATCAAGATAGCGAGAGTACGAGTACGACATTGGTGGAGGGATCGGTAGCTGTGAGCACGGCCAATGGTGCGGAACGGACAATAACGCCTTCCGAACGATTGGCGTATAATAAGAAAAGTCATCAGTTATCTGTGGAGAAAGTGGATACTGAACTTTATACTTCCTGGATCAACGGTGTATACATCTTTAAGAATATGCCTTTAGAGGAAATATTGGAGAAACTTTCCCGATGGTATGATTTCTCTGTTACCTATCAGGATGAAACATTGAAACACACCCGTTTTTCTCTTACCGCAGACCGAAAAACGGATATAGACAAACTCTTGGAAGTGATAAACTACACTTCGGATGTTAAATTGGAGAAACAAGGAAAGAGTATTAATGTAAAAAAAAGGAGGATAGAATGAAGTAAGAAAGAACTGTGTCACGAAAAAACAAAATAGAGCCTATGCTGACCTTGATTAAGATGAAATGGATAGTGATGTTGTTTCTGCTGCTGTATACGGCAGGCAGTTACCTGCATTGCGCTGTTCTCTATGGGGATATACTTGCTCAAAAGTACACTATTGTGCTTGATTTTAAGGATACTCCGGTAGAAGCCGTACTGGACGCCATCACCAAGCAGACTGGAATCAAGGTTGCCTATAATAACGAGGTACTCGACCGGAAGAAACCGGTGACCGTCAAGATAGAGACATCCGATATTTTGGAAGCGTTGTATGCCGTATTGGGCGACAGCTATATCTGTCGGCAGATTGATGACTATATCGCTATTTCCAAACGGCCAAAACCTGTTTCGGGCAAGATTGCCGGTAAATTGCCAACGATGGCGGAAGAAAAAGCTTCCGTCATCGTTAGCGGCTTGATTACGGATGGAGACGGAAACCCGCTTATCGGTGTCAATATTCTGGTGAAAGGTAAAAGCACAGGTGTTGTTTCCGATTTATACGGCCGTTATCAGATTGAGGTGACGGAAGGTGACCGGTTGGAATTTCGTTATGTCGGATATAATAGCGAGGAAAGGGTCGTGAGGAAGGTCCCGGTCATTAATGTGCGTATGATGGAATTACCGGTTGGGCTGGGAGATGTGGTGGTAGTCGGATATGGACAGCAGAAGAAATCCAGCGTCGTTTCGTCTATACAGACATTGGAATCGCGGGATATGAACGTGAAACAACGTAATCTGGCAACCAATATTGCCGGACGGATTGCCGGTGTGATTTCCGTACAGCGTAGCGGCGAACCGGGAAATGACGAAGCGGAGTTTTACATTCGCGGACAGAGTTCGTATACGGGAGGAACCAACCCGTTGGTACTGGTGGATGGTGTTCCCCGTAATATGGAAGATATCGATGTAGATGAAATAGAGACTTTTACGGTACTTAAAGATGCCGCTGCCACTGCTGTTTATGGAGCTGAAGGGGCAAATGGTGTCGTGCTGATTACTTCCAAACGCGGAAGGCCACAGAAGACTCTCGTTAATTTCAGCGCACAATATGCCATTGCCACTCCTTTCAGAATGCCCCGGTCGTTGGATGCCTGTGAGTATCTGTCCATGTATAACGAGGCGGTGTGGAATGATCGGGGAAATCCGGATAAAGATCATTTTCAGCCGGAAGTGACCGATGAGGTTATAGAAAAATACCGTTCGGGAG
This sequence comes from Bacteroides sp. NSJ-39, assembly GCF_014287315.1. NCBI lineage: Bacteria > Pseudomonadati > Bacteroidota > Bacteroidia > Bacteroidales > Bacteroidaceae > Bacteroides > Bacteroides sp. NSJ-39. Next base: position 47,422 of record NZ_JACOOB010000012.1, read on the forward strand.
CGGATACCGATTTATATCCTTCCGTTGATTGGACTGATTTGCTGAAGAAACACACCCAAAGCCAGCGTTATACGATCAATTTCAGGGGCGGTTCCGAGAAAACACGCTTTTTCGTTTCGGGAGCTTATTATACGGAAGAGGGAATCTATCGTTCAAATCCTATTGAGGACTATGATGCCAATATTGACTTGAAGCGTTTTAATCTGCGCTCCAACATTGATATGACAATCACAAAGACTACCCAACTGTCCGTAGATTTGAGCGGGCAGTATGTGATGAAGAATAATCCCGGGTATAGTTCCGACCAGATATTTTCGTACATAACCCATAGCCCTACTCACGTTATTCCTATGTATTATTCGGACGGAACAGCTTCTATTTACAGTAATTTAGGCTACGGACACGACAAGCAGCCTTACAGTATGCTCAATCATAGCGGATATACCAAGACATGGGATACATATCTCCAGTCGAAGGTTTGTTTGGAGCAAAAGATGGATTTTCTTCTTCCGGGCTTGTTGGTTAAAGGAATGATGGGGTTTGATGCGGACTTCGGAGCCTCGACGAAGAGAACCAAGTCTCCTAAAACTTATTTTGCGTTGCGCCGGAAAGAGGATGGTACTCTGGAGAAGAAAACGATGGAGGAGGGGACTGCCTTGAGCGATCCTGTCAAGGGAGAGACTTCGGGAGCCAAAAGGATTTATCTGGAGGCTTCTCTGAACTATCAGCAACGCTTTGCGGACAAGCATGATCTTTCCGCTTTGTTTCTGTATATGCAGAAAGAGACCCAGTACCAGCAGGAAGAAGGATTGTTGCGGCTTCCCTATCGGAAACAGAGTCTTGTATCGCGTATCTCATACGCTTATGATGACCGGTATATCGTAGAAGCCAGCATGGGAGCTACTGGCAGTGAGAATTTTGCGCAGAATCATCGCTGGGGGATATTTCCGGCAGTGGGAATAGCCTGGTATATCAGTCATGAAAAATTTATGCAGGGGGTGGAAAACAGCTTGACCAAGCTGAAACTGAGAACGTCTTACGGAATAGCGGGTAACGACAATGTGTTCAGCCAAAATGGTGGATTAGTGCGTTTTCCGTATCGGGGACAAGTCACGACAGACGGTCCCGGATATGATCTCGGACTGACGCCCGGTGCCGGTGGCGGAGTGTCCAATTGGGTCGGTGGGGTGTACGAACGGAGCTTTGCCAGTCCGAATCTTAGTTGGGAAACGGAACGGAAGTTGAATGTTGGGTTGGATGTCGGCTTGTGGGAAGGCAGGATTGATTTTTCTGTCGACTATTTTAGTAACCGTAGAAAAGATATTCTGATTCAGCGGCAGACCATTTCCGCTGTTACGGGTTTCCGGACCGGGATGTATCAGAATTTCGGTATTACGACGAATAAAGGGGTGGATGCAAATCTCATTTTCCGACATCAGTGGGGACCGGTCGGTCTTTCTGCTCGCGGAAATGTAACGTATGCAAGGAATGAAATCATTGAATGTGATGAAATTACTCCTAAATATGGTTGGATGTCACAAGTGGGAACCTCTATTGGTCAGCAATCTCTTTATATTGCGGAGGGGCTGTATACTCCGGATGACTTTGATGTGACGGAAAGGGGAGACGGTTCCCGGACTTATCAATTGAGGGAAGGATTGCCGAAACCTTCGGCAAATGTGGCTCCGGGTGATATCAAGTATAGGGACTTGAACAAGGATGGCATTATCGATTCCTACGATAAGACCTACGACAGCGGATTTTACTCTACGGGTATACCGGAAATTGTATATGGATTCGGGGTGAATCTTTCCTGGAACGGACTGTTTGTCGGGGCTTTTTTTCAGGGAGTGTCTCATGCGTCTGCCAGTCTGATAGCTTCTCCTAGTAATATCATTCCTTTTACGTCGGGCAGGGACAATGGTTCCGCCCGCGATATTATACGTGACCACTGGTCGGCTGAAGCACCTTTCAATCAAAAGGTGTTTTTTCCGCGTCTTCACACAGGAGCGTTTCAGCACAATCAGTTGCCTAGTACCTGGTGGATGCGTGATGCGGCGTTTCTGCGTCTGAAGAACATAGAAGTAGGTTATGAATTCGATAAAACGGTACTCCAGCGACTGAGGATGGAGAATCTGCGTGTCTATGTGCAGGGGAATAATGTAGCGGTGTGGGACAAGATTAAATATTGGGACCCTGAATTGGGAAATGCTAACTCGGGAGCTAAATATCCGCTTTGCAGGAACTTTACTGTTGGTTTGGAAATCACTTATTAAAACGGAAGGTCACTCATTAAAAACAGAAAAGTCACTTATTTAAATTAAGGGAAGGAAACAAGATGGAACGAATTTGGAAGAAAATGATAGGGGCGCTCGGTTTTACGCTTTGCATGGCTTTGGCGGCTTGTTCCGATTATCTGGATGTCTCGAATGAGATCGCGGAGTCGTTGGATCTGGAAGCGGTATTCTGTAATCCGGCATATACACGGCAATGGCACGCCAATCTTTTTAATTGTATTTCCGAATATTCATGTACCGGCGGTAACAATGCCAGTGGGTTCACCAATGTCTGGTCGTCTCTTTGTGGTGAAACGTTGATAAGCAGCGGACCTTCTTCCCGGCTGATGGAAGCTGGTTACAATTCGGGTAACGCTCCCCTCCATCGCTGGTGGGTGCTTTATCGGGAGATACGTGACGCTTTTATTTTCTTGAAACGGGTAACGCCGTTGGGAGCGGTGGAAGATGAGCAGCAGTTGACGGAAGAAAGTGTACGCCGTATGAAAGCGGAAGCGAAGTTCTTGATTGCCTATTCCTATTTTTCCCTGTTTGAACTTTATGGGCCGGTGCCGTTACTGACGGAAGAGGTTGATCCGGAAAGTAAGGATTTGAATTTTCCCCGGGCTACGGTGGATGAGTTGGTGGATTATATCGATCGGCTGCTCGAAGAGGTGATTCAGTCGGGCGATTTGCCGCCTACATTGATTAATGCTGCCATCCCTGACGGGAATGAGCGGTATAATTTGAATGAGATTGTCCGTCCTACCCGTTCGGCAGCTATTGCGCTGCGCGCCAAATTATGGGTATATGCTGCTTCTCCATTGTTCAACGGAGGATATGCGGAAGCTTTAGAAGTGAAAAACAATGATGGAGAATATTTGTTTCCTCCTTATGATCCGGAAAAATGGAAGATAGCCAAGAAGCGCCTCGAAGAGGTACTGGAAGATGCGGAAGCTTGTGGATACAGATTGTACAAGGTTTACCAAACCGATGGCTCCATAGATGCCGACCGTTCTGTTTATGAGGTGTTTCAGGCTTATAATGATGAGATAATCTGGGCTACCGGACGAAACTATTATCACACCGGAAGCCAGGATGGTGTAATGGAGGAGAATACGACTCCGCGTGACCTCTATAAAGGATGGGCGCACGTTTGTGTCACTCAAGAGTCGGTCGACGGTTTTTTCATGAAGGACGGACTGACCATTGATGATCCGGGCACTGGATACGATGAAAGCGGATTTACGGAGGTCGTCAATCCGTGCAACGATAGAAAACGTACCGATAAGAATATCTTTACGATGTATGCCGACAGAGAACCTCGTTTCTATGCTGCTGTCACTTATGAGGGGAAAAGCTGGCATATACAGCCACGTTTCAATTATGACTGGGGAGCCGGTTTTGCAAAAGGGGAAGGAAGTGACAACTCGGTTGGCGATTATCCTCGAAACGGATATTTGCTTTATAAGTTCAAGAATCGTCAGATTATGTACACCGGTGATTATATCAAGAAATGGGCACGTCCGTCCATCTTGTTCCGTTTGGCGGATTTTTATCTTTATTATGCGGAAGTCTGCAATGAAATTGATCCCGAAGACGAATGTGTTATTGATTATTTGGATAAGATACGCGAGCGTGCCGGGTTGCTTGGATATCGTGAGCTGGCAGCCACCGGGAAAAAGAATATCATAGGCGACCGGAAATTACAACGCAGGGCTATTCAACAAGAGCGCAGGGTAGAGCTTTTTGCTGAGGGACAGCGTTTCTTCGACATCCGCCGCTGGATGATTTGCGGAGAAGGGGAGGATGCCGACCAGCGATTTGTACATGGGATGAATATGAACGGAGAAAGAAACCGCCCTTTGGGTACAGACCAATCCTTTTATCGCCGGACACTGATTGAAAACCGCCCCTGGAAACGGGCGATGTATCTACATCCAATACCCTTCGATGAACTTCAGGTGAATAAGAAAATCGTACAGAATCCTCTTTGGTAGAATTGCTGAAACAATAAGAAAACTCCCTCCGTTACCATCTGTTTCCTTTCTCGGTGGCGGAGGAGGTTTTCCTCGGTGCCGGACACCTCCTTCCCCGGTGCCGGACTTTCTCTGTGTAAATGGTACAAAAAATCTAGTCGGTTCCGTAATCCATCCTTATATTTATATTTTCTTGATTGTCAACAAACCTCTCTAGAGATTGATAACCTTTCTTCTGAAAGCGCAGTATCTCCCGATTGCCGGTCTTTACGGTGAAATTTCCCCGATTGTCACTTTTCCCTAACAGTTTGCCGGTCGTTTTCTCATAAATCCGGACTTCGGGGATCAAGGTGGCCTGCACGTCTCTGATGACTCCTTGCACGGTTATCTGCCGTTCACTTTTGGGTAGAACCTGTTCCTGCCTGTTCACGACCGGTTGAGGCTGTCCCACTCGGATAGTCTTCCGTAAGAGAATATGGTCGGAGGCAGAACCTACTTGTATCTCGAATTCTCCCGGTTCTACGATGGCTTCATTCTTCTCATTCAGAATGCTAAGCTCACTGACAGGAATACTGAGACGGACAATTTGAGTCTCGCCTGCCTGGAGAGCTACCTTGCGGAAATCTCTTAATTGGCGTATCGGCATGGCAACCGAACTGCATACGTCTGATACATACAATTGCACCACCTCTTTTCCTTCGCACTTCCCGGTGTTTTTCAAATCTATACGTACGTGAACGGTATCGTTGAGCAGATAAGACGCTCGATCCGTTTGTAGGTTGGAATACTCGAAAGTGGTATACGTCAGTCCGTGTCCGAATGACCATAGCGGGACAGGAGCGGAGAAAACATAATCTCTTCCCGGTGAGTCATAACTGCCGGGAGATTTGTAGAATCCACGGTCAGAGCGTAGATGGTTATAGTAGACTGGGAGATGTCCGGTACTTTCGGGAAAAGAGAATGTCAGCCGACCGGAGGGAGATACCTTTCCGAACAGGATGTCCGCTATGGAGTTCCCGCTCTGTTCCCCGGCATACCATTGTACCAGGATAGCCGGTATATTTTTCTTTTCCCAGGGAATGGCAAAAGGCTTGCCGGTTACTAAGACAAGAATGACAGGTTTGCCTGTGGCTTGAACCGCTTTTATCAAGGCGGGTTGTGCTCCTGTCAAGGTTAGGTCGTTGAGGTCGAATCCTTCTCCGCAAGTCGAACTTTTATAGTCGCGTGCCAAGGCCGCGCTGGCGCTTCCGCAAAAAAGCACACAGACATCGCTTTGCTCGGCGGCCTCGACCGCCTGCCGGATTCCACTTTCATCCATAGATACCAAACTGCAACCTTTAGCGTAATTGACTTTCACGTTTGTGCCTGCCCATTTCCGGATACCTTGTAAGGGGGTAACTCCGAAACGGTTGTCGCGTGTCCATGTGTAATCACCGAATTGTATCTGGTCGGCGTTCGGACCAATGACTGCAATCGATTTCAACTTTCCGATAGAGAGAGGGAGTAGCTGCCGTTCATTTTTCAATAAGACGGTCGATTCGTCCGCTATCTTTTTCGATAGCGCTATCGCTTTCCCGGAGTGAATAGCCCCTTTGGCAAATTTTTCTCCATACGGATCATCAAACAGACCGATCCGGAATTTGGCATACAATACCCGGCGGACAGCTTCGTCCACTATCTCGCGGTTCAGCTCTCCTCTTTCTATCAGTCCGGGGATGGCCGGATAGCAGTCACTCGAAGCTTCTACATCCAGACCGGCGGTCAGTGCCTGCAAGGCGGCTTCTTCCGAATTGCGGGCTGTGAAGTGGAAGTTCTTCAGCATTTCAATGGCTCCCCAATCCGAGTAGACATATCCTTTGAATCCCCATTCTTTTCTCAGAACATCCGTTAGCAGATAGTGCGAGGCGGAATTAGGGATGCGGTTCCATGAGTTATAGGCGGACATCACGGCGAGGGTAGGCGCTTGCTTCATTACCATTTCGAACGGTTTCAGATAGACTTCGTGCAGGTCACGGATACTGGTTTCTACGGATGCGAGGTTGAGGCCGCTTAAAGGGTTGCCGTGCGGACCATAGTGTTTCAGCATGGGGGATATGCCGTTGTCCATATACCCTTTCACTTCGGCTATGCCGAATCTTCCGCAGAGATAAGGATCTTCTCCGAAAGACTCTTCCACTCTTCCCCAGCGGAGGTCTCGCACTACATCAATGCAGGGGGATAACACTTGCCGCATACCTACCGCATGGAGCTCGTCGGCAATCATGGATGTTTTGCGATAGGCGAGATCTGTATCGAAAGTACTTCCTAGAGCAATGTTCTGCGGGAAGACGGTGGCTCCCTCATGCACTACCCCGTGTAACGATTCCGCTACGGTAAAGATAGGAATGCCTAAACGGGTTTTCTCGACCATGAAGCGTTGTATGGCTAGCATATTCTTTGCACAGTTTTCTGCCGTCAGGGGAAACCCCTCAACGAACCCCCAACTCATTCCCTGCGCTTTTTCTTCCAACTTGCGTTCGTCTAGCGCTTGTCCGTTGAATATCTCCCAAGAATGGATATGTCTGATTTGAGCGAGTTTCTCTTCCGGAGTCATTCGTTGTAACAAGTCTTTTACCCGCTCCTCAATAGGTAGATCCGCTCTTTGATAAGGTAGTTTGGGTGAGACTGTTGCTGATGAAAAGGAGACTGCTGATGATACAGGCACTTGCAGAGTGGTGAGGATATTGATTCCATAACGTCGGTCGGGCGAAATCCACCAAGGAATATCTCCGTTGGCGCAGCGGATAGCAAAGCGGGAAAGGTGTTGGAGCTGTCGGGAACCGTCGGGTATCCATAACCCGAGTTTATAAGTGCCGTTCGCCGTCTTGGGGAGGGTCACTTGTCCTTTGATTGTGTGAATCAAAGGCGTGTAGGTTTTATCTCCCGGTCGATAAGGCTGGAAACTGTTGGTATCTGCATTGGTCAGGAACTCTTTCACTTGGTTGTGTTCGTCCACTAATACGAAGTAGACAGGGTGCTCATTGAACAGCGTAGAGAAGCCACGGTTTATCAATGTGAGCGAAAGGTTGAGGATATGGTTATCCGTATGCTTGAGTGTGTCGATTTGCAGTTCTTGCAATTCGAGACGGTATCCCAGATGATCGCGCACATATTCGAATGCGTTTCTTTGGGCAGCACTGCCGTCGTGTTTCCGAAAATATCCGTCAGAGACGGGCATGTGCTTCTCTTTCAGGTATTCTTCGCTGATGGGTGTTTCTTTCCAGTACATCATGGAATATTTGTCCGGTGCACCGCGCTCTTTGTAATTGTGGATGACGCTTAATGAGGTGTAATGCTCCAGGAATAATTGTCGTGCTGTCTTTTTGCCGTCTATGATCCAGCCGTTCGCGTCTCCGTTCTCTTTGTTCATGCTCCACGTTCCCCAAGGCAGTTCGCCGTCTACGGGCATGAATGCTCCTTCTTCTACAATCTGGTCGAAGTTGGGCGTACCTTCATGCATATTTCCGTCCCATCTGTGTGGGTCTACTACGATAAAGTCGTCATGGAAAGAGGTTTTCCGGTAGGCTTCGCTATCTTTGGGTAACAGGTTCTTGTAGTCCGGCACTCTGACTTGTACCACCCGATCTTGAGGGGTCATCCGGCAGATCTTTTCAAGGATAATACGTTTGTTCGCATCGGAACTTTCGATATTATGTTTGGAACTGTGCCATTCTCCCCATGCACCGATAAATCCGGCTTGAAGAGCCAGTATGACATCTTTGTTTTTCTCGAGGTAAGGTTTCAATTGTTTCATATGGCGAAACATATCTTCCATTGTGGGACCTGACGAGACGGTTCCCATCGGTTCTGTTCCGTAGGCGAACCGTAGCAATGCTTTCTTGCCAAGTTGGCGCAACTTGTTGAAGTAGACATCCATTGTGGCAAAAGCTTCCGGAGGTAGCTGTCGGCCTATATATCCATGCAGATAAAAATATGTTTGAACTAACGAGACACTGTCGCAAGCGTATTTGTTTATCTCTGATTCCAGATAGTCGGTAATTCCCGGATATTCCTGCGGTTTCCACACATCGCATTTTTTAGCGATGTCTACGGCTATTTCCAGGCGGAAACCTCTTTCCGGATTATATATTCCGGCAGTGCCGTTCGGATCGTCGGCGTAGATACCCCGATATGGAATGCGGGTTGTCTGTCCGGCAAATAATACGGGAAGAAGGGCAAGAAGAAATAAAATTGTCAAGTTGAACTTTCGCATATTAATAAGGATTAGATAAGATATGAATAGAGGTGAGGGTGTGCCATAATGAGTAATAATTCGCATTAATCTGCATTTTGACACACTCTCGTTCTCCTATTGAATAAGATTTCTGTTATTCTACAGGTATCAGACTAAATTCGTCAAACCAGTAAATAACACCACCCCAAGCGCCTTTTCCCCAGATTTCGTGCGTGTTGATGTCTCCTACATAGGCGCAAGGCTTGAATACGAATCGTATAAGTACATTTTCGGGGATATCTACTGTAACGGAGTATTTGATCCAGCCTTTTCCGGCTTTATTGTCACAGGTGGCCGCAAGCCCCCAAGTGGGACCGGGAGAAAGAGACTGTGAACCGTCCGGATTGAAAATGATACTCTTCTGATTTTCTTTTAATACCAAAGGTATGTCATCTTCTGTTTCGCATACGACAATACTAAGTGTAAATGGCGTATCGTCTTGATTGGTCTTAACGTAATAACTAAATGTATATCTGCCTTCCATTACGTTTTGTAATGCGTATGACAGGTTAACTTTCTCTGCATCCATTATTTCCGTAGCTTCGTATTTTAGTGAGCGTGAACTGTTGTTCGCTCCTTCGCTTTTATCTATAGTCATATTACAACTTGGAGCGTCCGGCCGGCAGAACCATCTGTCAAGATAATTAAGAATTCCACTTTGATCGGTTTTGTCGGCACTGAAGACACCGGGTTGCTGATCCTCTGCAAAATTCTTCTCGAAGTTTCCGTTCTGAATGAGGTTATCGGAAGGTTCTTCCTCCTCATCATCGTCATTTCCTTTATTTTCTTTCTCATAATACCGGACATATTCCACCTCCATGTGTGCAGGTAGTCCTCTGTCGTCAATCGGTCCCGGCCATGCGTCCTCACCGCCTACCGAATAGTTGAGAATCAAGTAATAAGGTACATCGAACGGCCATTGCTGCATGAGTGATTCATTCGGAAGATGCAGGTTCGGATAGCTGAAAGTCTCTTCTCCGTTCACCGTAAAGATAATCTTCTCCGCTGTCCATTCAATTCCGTAAATATTGAACTCGCCATCCCGATATTCTCCGTATCCGTTACGGGGAGGATTCTTGTCATAACCTAAATCCAATGTATAATGCGTATGCACCGAATGTTGTGCGATCTTGTCCATGCTTACTTGTTCCATGATATCGATTTCACCGGGATAACTATTGTTTACTGATGGATATTGTCGTTCTTGCGGCATGAGCCAGATAGCTGCCCATCCACCTTGAAAACTAGTAAACTTGGCACAAACCTCCAGCTTCCCATATTTGAAACCTACTTTGTCCATCGTCCACACGCCACCTGTCTTGTATTCACCGTCTTTCTTTTCGGCTATCAGATATAGTTTCCCGTCTTTCACATAAGCTTGGTCGTAGCTTTCGGACATATAGCGATTCCAAGGAGAAGCCTCTTTAGCTGCCAGTGACCAGCTTTTGGTATTCGGAATGTTACTTTCCTGTTCAAACTCTTCCGACCACACCAGATTCCATCCGTCTTTATTTTTCGATATCTCTTTCACGTGCTGGGTATAGATATTTATTTCTTCGGATTGGCAGGATAGAAAACTAATCCAGAAGACTAAAAAAGCAATGATCTGTTTCATATTGTCTCACTTTTAGTTGATTAAAAAAGGGGGAGTGGAGGGAGTATGATTACTCCCAACCACTATTTTGTGTTAAGTTAGGATTCTTGTAAAGTTCTGTTTGGGCGATGGGATACAAGTACATCTTCCTGTCCCATATACGTGTCTGGATTTTTGTGCGGGTATAGGTGTACTTACTTCCTCGCTTGGTGATTTTAATCCCATAGATATCTTTTACTACGTCCCCGTCCATCCAACGGCAAATGTCCCAAAAACGATGATCTTCGAAAGCCAGCTCTATCCGGCGTTCGTTGCGCAAGCGTTTGGTGAAAGCTTCACCGGTGTCCTCTATAGGTGGCATATTGGCAGCAGCACGTACCTGGTTCAAGGCTTCGCGGGCTGTGAGTCTGTCGCTAACCTTATAATCCGGACCGCCTAATTCGTTCATGGCTTCTGCATAGTTCAACAATGTTTCTGCATAACGGAATAAGATGAAATGGTGGGGTTTTGTTACCGGGTCGGTCGGAGAGAGGGATACCGTTTCGTTCATGTTTTTCCTCAAGTAATATCCGGTCAGTGTAGCACCATTGAGAGGAGCACCGTTTCTGCCGCCTTCGTAAGTCTCGATGGGGGTATTCATGAATGAACTTCCATTGTAAAGAACGGTTTTATAGAAACGAGGGTCACGTTTTGAGTAAGGCCGTGCGGCATGTTTCGGGTTATTCCAATCAAACGGCTTGCCGTCGGACATTTCGAAAGCATCTACCAGATTTTGTGTGGGCGTGCTTCCACTGTTCCCGTTTTCGAAGCCGATAGGCAGATTCAGTCCCTCGAATGAGTTGCTTGCGCCATTGCGGCGTTCGAAGATAAGCTGTGAGGAACTAAGAATATCATTTCCCCCATTCACATTGTAGAGTGGGTCTACGTTAATATTTGGCAAAGAGTACCAATTCTCTTTGATAATATCATAAGCAGCTTCGGCAGCTTTTTCCCATTTGCTTTTCTCACCGGACGGATTGTGTAGTTTGCTGGCAGCATAGAGCAGAGCGCGTGCCTTGACAGACAATGCCATACCACGTGTCACTCGTCCGGACTCGTTGTAAAATTCCTTTTGCGAGACGGGTAATGCTGGAGCCACTTCGCTACATTCTTTGGCAATGAACTCGATAACTTTGTCGAAAGGAGTCTCTGATACGGTGTTGATCTCGTCAATTCCGTAAGTACGGGTCAGCAGCGGGATGTCACCGTATCTTTTGGCTAGTTCCAAATAGTAGAAAGCGCGCAATGCACGTACTTCGTTCACATACATCTTGGCCTTTTCCATATTTTCCTTGTAGTTGGGATTCCATTGGAAACGTTCCAGCTTCTCCAGTGAATAGTTCTCCAGAAAAGAATTGGCGGCACGGATGGCGGTATAATAGTTACCCCATACGTCGTCTATGGGATTGAGTGGACTCCAATTACCGTTATAGATGTCGTACACACTGTTGCTGTTCCAGGTATATACGGCATTGTCGGTTGCCGCATCCCGTACAGCACCGCCGATGGCGCCGTAATCTTGAGGCAGTTGGGAATAAATGTAGGTTGCCAGGCTTGAGATATTCTCGAAGTAGGTGTACATCTCGTCCTGTGTCTTACCGATGGATTCATCGAAATCCAGATAGTCGCATCCCGACAGGGAAGTCACTATGCAAGCTATTGTGATATATTTAGTTATTTTCATACAATCAATCTATTAGAATTTGATACTCGCTCCGAAATATACGGAGAACATGTCCGGATAGTTAACACTGAAATCTTCGCAGTTCATGTATTTCACATGGTCGATAGAGAACACATTGTTGGCGCGGGCAAAAATCTGGCACTGTTCCAGTTTGACTTTTGAGATCCAGCGCTGCGGCAGGTTGTAGTAGACGTTGAGATTGCGCAGCTTAAAGTAATCACCGTTTACCAGCCATTGGGTACTGTTGCGGAAGTTATTGCTGTTGTTCAGCGTTGTCAGACGCGGTACATTGGCGATGTCTCTCGTTTCCTCCGTCCACCGGATTTTGTCGTGCAGATACCAGTCGGATACATTGGTGTTATTGCGCAATGGCCAATATACACTGCTTACATTCATCATTCTGCTGTAGCCGGCCACTCCTTGAAATAGAGCGTCAAGACCAAATCCCTTGTATTCGAACCCGAGTTTGAGGCCATAATATATTTCCGGTACGGAACTTGAATGTCCGATGGGATGCACGTCGTTGTCGTCGATGATCCGGTCTCCGTTCATATCCTTGTATTTGATATCTCCCGGTCGCACTTCCGAAAACATCTGTTGAGGACTATTGGCGATATCCGCTTCATCCCGGAAATAACCGATTGCTTCCAGACCGAAAAGCTGTCCATCGGGAAGTCCCTTGCCGGAAAGATAGTCGTAGGGAATATATCCTTCCCCGTTTTCTATTACCTCAGTCCGGATATAGTTCAGCGTACCACCCACGTAGTAAGTGAAGTCTTTGCCGACTTTGTCTTTCCAGTCGATTCCCAAGTCAATCCCTTTGTATTCGGTCTTACCGTTGTTCTGTTGCGGGATACTGATACCGATGGCGGAAGAAATGACATTGCTGCCGCTTACCGGCATTTTGCTCCTTTTATCCATATAGGCGTCAACGGACAGGTTCAGTCTTTTGAATAACCGCATCTCCAGACCGACGTTATATTTGTCGGACACTTCGAGCGTCAGGTTATTCATGGCTAGTTTGTCTTCTTTCATACCCTCCGACTGGGTGTTTGCGTCACCAAACCAATAGGCTCCACCCCATGCCCAATATTGGCGGTCCAGTTCATAACTGATGTCATCCCATCCGGCGCGTCCGTAAGAAGCACGCAGTTTCAGATAGTCAATGACGGTAGCCTTCTTCATGAAGTTTTCGTTGGAGATGACCCAAGCGGCTGATATGGCAGGATAGGTACGGAATTTGTCTCCGTCGGGCAGTACACTTGTTCCTGTGTGATTGACTAGTGCGTGAATCAGATAAGTGTCTTTGTAGCTGTATCCGGCGGAAGCATTTACGTACATCCGTTTGTGGGCATTATTACGTCCGATTCCTCTTTCCGACTCCAGGCGATACGAACCCAGAGCGCTGATGGTATGTTTTCCGAAAGAGCGGTTGTACTTCAAGGCACCTTCCAGATTGGCGTTTATGTATTGTTCTGTCATATCCAGGTTATTTACTTGCAAGGCGCTGTTGTCTCCATACACTTTAGAATCCGCTTCTATCTTGTCTGTGATTACATTTCTGACAGGCGTATTGACCTCATATTGGAACTTCTTGTATCCTTCTTCCTTGTAAACGGCATTGTTATCATACGCTACGGCGGCTTCCAGACTTAATCCCGGAGTGATGAGTGACAAATCCTGCCGGATGCGGAAGTCGGCTTGCAACGTTCGCGGGTTTTCTTTGAAATAACCGATATCTGCGATACGGGCTATCGGATTTGTTTTCAGTACATTATTACTCCCCCAATATCCATGAGACGTCTGCATGGGGAAAGCACCGGACGGTGTGTTGAAAAGCCCGGCGAATAAGTCATACTCACTTGTATTCGGACGTTTCCGTTCGCGGAGTTGTCCTAACATACTGAATTGTGCCAGAGTCGTCGGTGTGATATCTACGTCAATGTTCATCCGCAGTCCCAGTTCGTATTTCCTCATTTGAGCGGTGTAGCGGTCGGAATATTTGGCGTATGTTTCATTCAGGATACCGTAGTCGTTCTTGTAACTTAACAGGGTGAAGTAGCGAAGACGTTTGCCACCCCCGTGAAAGGAGATATCGAGCTGATTGTTGATGGTATGTTTGCGCAGCCCCTCTTTCATCCAATCGGTGTCGGCATATAAATCCCGGTTACTTCCGTTTCTGAACGCGTCCAGCTCTTCACGCGTGTATTGTGGTTCCAGTCCGTCGTAATAAAGCGCTTCGTTCAGTGCCGACGCATACTCGTATCCGTTGGCGAACTTGGGTTGGTTGATTGGAAAATCCATACCGAACTTATAACTGGCATCTATTTGCATTTTGGTGTTGTACTCTCCTCTTTTGGTGGTAATCAGAATCACACCGTTTGCTCCCCGTGTTCCCCACACGGCAGTTGCGGCACCGTCTTTCAGTACGGTGACCGATTCGATTTCCGCTGTGTTCAGATAAGAGAGCGGACGTGCGAATCCGTCAACTACAATCAGCGGATTATTATATCCTCGCAAAAGAGTAGCTGCATCGTCTGTCCACCCCGTCTGCTGCATGACTGACAGTCCCGGTAGCAACCCATACAATGTATTGGATACATTGGGAGTTGCATTCTTTGATATTTCATCGGCCGATATTGTGGAGACGGTCTGTGTCTTTCGGGCAATGCTGTCCGTTATATCCTGCGCTCCTGCGACGACGGAGGATAATATGGCAACCCCCATTAGTATATATTTACGTTTCATACGTTCTTTCATTTTTTAATTAGTCTTTTGTTGATTGTTTATTCCCATCCCGGATTCTGTACGAGTCCGTACTTCTTGTTGATTTCATCCAATGGAATAGGAATGAGGAAGTAGCGGTCTGTCCACCGTTTTATCCAGCCGCGAGGGTTGGCTATCTTGTTATCCCTTACATAATCGAAGCTTCCATCTTCATTTCTGGTGATAACAAGGCGTTCGATGTCGGTTTTGAATAGGTCGGAACGTTTCCAACGTACCAGGTCAAAATAACGTACCTCTTCAAATCCCATCTCTACGGCACGCTCGTGGAGGATGGCTTCTCTCAAAGGCAGTCCGGAAGCTACTTTCTGATTGGTCAATGCTGGCATTTTTACCCGTTCGCGAACCAGATTGACATAATCATAAGCATCTCGCCCGAATTCGTCTTTCTCTGTTGCTTTCCCCAGTTCGTTCATGGCTTCCGCTATATTCAGGTAGATTTCCGGAAGGCGGATAAGCGGGCAGGAGTAGAATTTGCCGCCGACTTCCGTACTCCGGTCTCGCAGGAATTTGCGCATACCGTAACCGTTGTAAGTGGCTCTGGCCAGTTCGTCCGAATATCCGTCACATTGTTCCCGTCCGCCTTTGTATATTTCCAGAGTACGTCCTCTGAAACGGTCGCCGTTGACGAAAAGGGTTTCATACAGGCGGATATCCCGGATCGGATTGTTATGCTCGTCAAAGAAAGGATTGGCATACTTATTCGGTTCTCCTAAAGCGAAATCATCCCAGTTGAAAGGAGTTCCGTCGGCCATTTCGAACATATCCGCATAGTTGGAGGTGGCGCCACCCATACCATAAATGAGTTCGTTGAAAGCATTTCCCCATACATTGTAAGTAACCCAACGATGAGAGGCAAGCAGTACCTCGCCATTGTAACGGTCGAAATAGGCGGAGATAAAGTCTTCTCTGGGGTTTCCCGTGTTGACGAGTTTATAATATTCGTTGTTTTCCTTATTGGCGCGCAGAAATTCCAGTCCGGCATCCAAAGCATTTTGCCAACGAGTCTTGTCGAAGTTGCCATACCACACATAATGCTTGTCGGCCGCTTCCCCACTCATGAAAGGGTCTTTGTTATTGAATAGAGGGCTTGCTACAAATTGGAGCATTCTCGATTTCAGACCGAGAACGGCTGCCGCTGTCATTCGTCCTTCGTCGGACGCAGAAACGTTCCATGGTAAAACCTGTACGGCTTCTTTCATTAGTTCGAGGGTCTTTTGTACGGTCTCTTCCACAGTCATACGGGTGAATTTTATCTCTTCATCCGGGCGGTAAGAGCGGTCTACCCATGGCATTCCACCGTAGTAACGCAACATTTGGACGTAGTGGAAGGCGATGATGGCTTTAGCTTCCGCCTTGCGTATCGTTTTTTCACGGTCTGTCATGTCCGGCACACGGTCGATATTCTCCAGAAAGATATAGGCTTTGCGTATGCCCGTCATGGGTGCCATGCCTACGGTAGGGCCATCCTCAGCAGGCGGTACATCCAGACGGTAGGGCAGAGAACCTACGGAGGAGGCATTGACGTCTCCTGCATGATAAGCACGTATACCGCCGGGTTTGGAAGTGTCACCGAGATCGGTCATACACTCTAGTGTCGCCCAAGATAGTCTTCCGCCTGTGGGGAGAAAGTCGGGCAAGGAACGGTAGATTTCCGCTAACGCTTGTTCGGCATATACTTTGCGTGAAAATACGGTGTCGATAGTGACATCGGTTGTAATGGGCTTGTCGAGAAAGTCATTGCCGAACTTGAAGTCCTCGCATGCACTGACAGAAAGCAGTAGCATGGCTGCCATGCCGGTATGTAATATATTCCTTCGTTTCATGATATTGATGTTTTAAAAGGTGATGTTGACTCCGAGATTATAGATCTTGTTGATAGGGTATGAGTCGGTCAGTCCCGGCGTACATTCCGGGTCCATAATCTTGAACTTATCGAATGTGAGCAAGTTGTAACCGCTTAGTTTGATGGCAAGTTCGGAGATACCGATTCTTTTCAGGGCAGCCACGTTGCGGAAGTTATACCCTAGTGTGACGGTCTTCAGCTTGAGATAGTTACCGTTCTTTACCCATAGCGAAGAAGTCTTGCTGTTGTGAGTCATAGTCTTCGTTGCAAATCGGGGCACAGTAGCGGTTTCAGCTGTCTCGGGAGTCCATCGGTTGTCGGCATGGAATTGCATCAACGCATTGTTGGAATTGATTCCGAAAGGTATCCGGAAGAACTCTTCCAACAGAAGTGAACGCTCGGCGGCTCCTGTCCAGTTCATGCTGAAGAAGAACCCTTTGTAGTCGGCTCCGTAATTCAGACCGAAAGTATAGGACGGACGTGTAGGATGACCGATTTTGCATTGATCATCTTCATTGATGACGTGGTCGTTATTCAAGTCTTTGTATTTGATGTCACCCGGTTGTACATCTGCGTCGGGGACGGGCAGCCCGTCTTTTAATGCTCCTTCTTTCGTGAAGTCCTCTTCACCGTAGAATCCGTCGGCCACGTATCCGAAGATACTTCCTACCGGTTGACCGGTACGCCATAGGTAAGTTTCGTTCGGCTCTATCTCGTCCTGAAAGATAATCTTGTTTTTACTGTAAGATACATTGGCATTGATATAATAATGGAAGTCTCCTTTAATCCGGTCTTCCCATTTTATATCGACTTCGTATCCATGGTTTTTCACCTGTCCCATGTTGACCACAGGCATGATGTTACTGTTCAGATCAGTGAAGATGGGAATGGTCTTCCGCTTGATCAGAATGTCTTTCCGATTCTCGAAGAAAAGGTCGGCACTCACTTTCAGACGATTGTTCAGAAAGTTGACATCGATACCGTAATTGTGTTTTAAAGCTGTCTCCCAACTGACGTTCGGGTTGCCGATACGGCTTTCGATAGCTCCGAACATCGTGTTACTGTTGTTGTACCCGAAGTTGTATCCGTGCTGGTACGCTCCCCAATTGTCGACATTGCCCAGTTGGTCAACTGTCCATCCGTTAGGCAGGTAGAGGAAACGGTTGTCGTTCATATTATCGTTCCCCACCAAACCGACGGAAGCACGCAGTTTTAAATAATCCACTACCTTTTGTTTTTTCATGAACGGTTCTTCTGAAAGTACATATCCGACAGAACCGGCCGGGAAGGCACCAAACCGCTTGTCGGGGGCAAAGTTTTCGGAACCGTTGTATCCGAAGTCAAATTCCGCGATATACCGGGTTTTGTAATCGTAGGTCAGTCGGCCTACCAAACCGACGTATGCCGTCGGAACGTCCGTGAACTCGGAAGGGTAGTATCTTTTATTCTGGTTGTAGAGCAATAATCCGCCTACATTATGGTCGCCGAATTTCCGATTGTAACGAAGACTCGCTTCAAAATACCAATTGCGCCCCCGATAGGTCTTTTCGGCATAGCCCAGCCGTTTGTTCTGTCCGTCTACCCGGTAAACGATGGTTTTGTTATAAGCAGGATCTTTGATATCCAAATCGGGATTCTCCAGTTCCGATTGGTAGTAAGGAGTGTACGATTCGACAGAACCGTGACGCTGCTGCAGGAAAGAGTAAGAAGTATTATAGGCACCTTTAACCTCTACGGATAATCCTTTTGTAATAAAGTCCAGCTTCTGTGTCAATGACAAGTCCATATTCATGGTATTGCTGGTATTCCTGTCGTATCCTTGTCCGTAATAGCGTGCCAATGCATTATTGTTCATCAAGATACCTTCATACTTTCCCGGATTGATGGTGACGAGCTTTCCGTCTATGATTCCCGGACTGTTGAAAGGTTGTGCCATGTTGATGAGCGAGAAGAGACCATATTCATAATTATTGTCATTAGGCTCGTGGGTGATACCGACGATACCGCCGAGTCCAACTTTCAATAAAGTGCTTTTGGTAATGTCCAAATCAAGGTTTCCCCGATAATTGTAACGGGTATAGTTAAAGTTGTTATTGTAGTCCAGTTCCTTATATTGCCGGAAAAGTCCGTCCTGCCATAAGAATCCCATAGAGATAAAGTAACGGACACGTTCTGTTCCGCCACTTATGTTAAGGTTATGCTGGGTTTGGATAGAAGAACTCTTCATGATATACTTCCGCCAATTCACGTTGGGATACATGATCGGGTCGTCACCGAGTCGGAAACGTTCCAATGTATATTCGTCGAAAGCGTGCTTCGGCTTTTTGTCGTTATCATTCATCTCATTAAAGAGTTGGGCGTAGGTGTAACTGTCCGCCATTTCCAGAATCCGTGTGGGTTGTTGGATACCGACAGAGGAAGAAATGGATATCTTGGCTTTTCCTTCCTCTCCTCGGCGGGTGGTAACCAGGATTACACCATTGGCACCACGTACCCCGAATACAGCCGTAGCGGAAGCGTCTTTCAGGACGGTCACACTTTCTATCTCATTGGGGTCCATCTGGAAAAAGGAACGTTCTACTCCGTCTACCAATATGAGCGGAGCCGAAGCACTTTCTGTCAATGAACCTACTCCGCGAATGTAGATTGCCGGGTCTTCCTTGCCCGGTTGTCCGCTTGTGGCGACGGAAGAAAGGCCGGTGATTTGTCCGGCAAGAGACGTAGCGATGCTTGCATTGGGAGAGCGGAGCAAGACATCCGTTTTGACAGAAGAGATAGCTCCCGTCAGAGTCTCTTTCTTTTGAGTTCCGTAGGCTACTACCATTACTTCATTCAACGCGTTGGCCTCTTCCTTTAGGATAACTCTGATTCTGGTTTTTCCTTTGAGAGGGATTGTCTGCGTCTCGTAGCCGACATAAGAAATTTGTAATACTGCCGTTTGGGCGTTCGGTACACTTAACTTGAAATTACCTTCGGAGTCTGTAATGGCTCCTTTCTGACTACCGACAAGTAAGACTGTGGCACCGATGGCCCCTTCGTCTCTCTCATCCCGAACATTACCGGTTACGGTAACTTGAGCAAACATCCAAGATGTTATGAATAGCATAGCCAGTAACAATCCGATTCGTTTGCCTTTTGATGCATAGTTTTTCATGGTGATTAAATTAATTGATTTGTAACATTAACAGTTATGGGGTTCGAAATGGGTAGGGGAATCAAAAGATTTTTTTTGGAAGCTAGCTTCTTTTATCTATCTTTGTTTCGTTAACGAAAAGCTGAATAGATGAGAAACTGCTAAAATGAGAAGACTGGATAATACAATAAACACTAGTATGCCATTTGATGATATCTATCTAGAGTATTATCAACGCTGCTTTTTGTTTGCCAAATCTTATCTTCAAGATGAAATGCTATCCAAAGACATAGCCTCCGAAGCAATGATTACCTTATGGACCACGATGAAGACGGAAGAGGTGAAAAATGTCCGTTCTTTCCTGATGACCGTAGTGAAAAATCAGGCCTTAAACCATCTGCGCAATGAACACTTACGGATGGAAGCCCGTGAAAGCATATTGGCGGATGAACTTTATGAGCTCGATTTCCGTATTGCTTCGTTGGATTCTTCCGATCCGAACCGGCTCTTTTCAGAAGAAATCGTTGAGATTGTAAATCGTACTTTGGGAGAACTGCCCGAAAAGACAAGAAAGGCATTTATGATGAGCCGGTATCAGAATAAATCGGTGAAGGAGATTGCCGGATTATTGGATGTTACGGTGAAAGGAGCGGATTACCATATTGGGAAAGCGCTCCAAGCCTTGAGGAAAAGTCTCAAGGATTACCTTTCCTCTTTCCTCTTTTTCTAACTTTTTTCATTTTTCCACTAGTGAACTTCGTGAGTGGAGTGTCTTATATATGTAAGGCGGAAAACTGCTGATATTTTAATTCAAAACCGTATGGACACGAAACTATTAAATAAATATATTGCCGGTGATGTACTTCCCGAAGAAAAGAAGGAAGTGGTACGTTGGCTGAAAGAGAGCGAAGAACACCGTGAGCAGTTGATGCAACTACGCCATATCTATGATGCGACTGTCTGGAATGCTAATCTGAAGGAAGAAAAACCGGGAAAGAAAAAGACCGTGACTCATTATCTCCGGACCTCCATAAAGATAGCCGCTGTTGTTGCTATGCTTGCCTTTATTCTTCATAAAGAATATCAGGAGTACCGGTTGGAACATTCTACAGAGATGCAGGTGATGACTGTTCCCGCAGGGCAAAGAGCCAGTCTGGTTCTGGCTGATGGAACAACCGTTTGGTTGAACTCGAACTCCATTTTAAAATATCCGGCTGCCGGATTCCACTCCAAAGAGAGGAAAGTGATTTTGGAGGGAGAGGGGTATTTTGAGGTAGCGCGTGATGAGAAACATCCTTTTATTGTTGAAACGGAGAAATATAACGTCAGAGTGTTGGGAACCACGTTCAATGTTTCCGCTTATCCGGATTCTGACCTGTTTGAAACCTCTTTGATAGAAGGTAAGGTTACCGTGTATCAGCCCGATACACAGCATGAAGTCATGCTGCAACCTAATGAGAAGGTAGAGACGATAGATGGAAAACTTTGTAAGGAAACCTTTACGTCAGATCATGCTTTCTTGTGGAGGATAGGTGTTTATTCTTTCAAGAATGAACCGTTGGAAGCTGTATTCAAGAAACTGGAGCAATATTATGAAGTGCGGATTATCAATAAGAACATTGAAATTGCCTCCCGTCCGTGTACGGGTAAATTCCGTCAGAAAGAAGGGATAGAGCACGTGGTAAAGGTATTGCAGAAGTATGTCGGCTTCGACTATACTTTGGATGAAGAGAACAATCAGATAATTATCTATTAACCCTAGTATTTAATCTAAAAAAACACCGAAAATGAGAGCTAGAGAACCGGCCCGTCCAGAACAGAAATATCGGTAAGTGCTGCAACACTTACCGATATGTGAGAAGTCAACAAGAAAGACTCGCACCTGTTACAAATCTTTATGTATTAACTTAATAACTCGAAGCAAAGATATGAAAAATAATCTTTGGTGTGGGTGTATTGCCCATAGAAAAACACACTGTACTCAAATTTTAAGAATTATGAGGTTGACTGTCTTTTTCCTGTTATTCATCATTTTTGAGGCGTATTCCGTGAATAGTTATTCGCAAAATCAGAAGGTTAGAATGAATAAAGGAATCGCAACACTGGCTGAGATTATCAGACAGATTGAAAAGCAAACGGACTATTTGTTTATTTACAACGAACGTGAGGTTAGCCTGAAACGCAAAGTGGCTATTTCCACTCCGAACGGGACGGTGGCAAGTCTGTTGATGGATGCGTTGAAAGGTACGGAGTTCTCCTACACGATGGAAGGAAAGCACATCATTCTTACGAAGAAGCAAGTGGAGGGACGGACTCCCACACAACACAAGAAAAGAATAACCGGACTCGTGAAGGAAACTTCCGGTGAAGTTGTTGTGGGATGTAATGTGACCGTGAAGGGTACTACGATCGGTACCATTACCGATATAAACGGTAAATATAGCCTTGAAGTGCCCGAGCATGCAACATTGGTCTTTTCTTTTTTGGGATATAAGAGTATGGAATATCCGGTGAAAGCGCAACAGAACATCAATGTCACGTTGAGTGAAGATTCAAAAGCATTGAATGAAGTAGTTGTGGTAGGCTACGGAACACAGCGCAAGGCATTGGTAACTAATGCTATCAGCTCCTTCAAACCGACAGAATCGAATATGCGTCCGGTGCTTAGCCCGAGCGAACTGTTACAGGGACGAGTAGCGGGGGTTACGGTATCGACAGGTTCCGGCAACTTGGGAAGTTCCGAACGGATGAGTATTCGTGGAGCCGCCTCATTGAGCGCCAGCAATGAACCGCTTTATGTAGTGGACGGGATACCTATTCTCAACAGCAACGCTTCTCTATTTAACATGGGAGAGAATCTAAGTTCGATGGCAGTGTTGAATCTGACAGATATCGAATCCATCGAGGTTCTGAAAGATGCGGCTTCTGCCGCTATCTACGGATCCCGGGCTACCAACGGTGTAGTTGTGATAACGACCAAATCCGGTAAGGAAGGCCGTTCGGACATTCGTTTGAATGTCAGTACGGGTATCTCTAAATTTGCCAATAAAGGACGTATCAAATATGCGGATTCCGACTTGTACGTAGAGACCTATAATGACGGAGTGGAACGCTACAATCGTCAGAACGGATATACCGTAGGGACTTCCGGTTATGTCGTTCCTATCTCAAATCCTTTTCAGGGAATGCCGGATACGGACTGGTTGGATCTGATTACTCAGGTAGGGCATTCTTATAATGTAGACCTGTCTTTCTCCGGTGGCAGCAAGAAAACGAAGTTTTACGTTGGAGCGAATTACAATTATCAGGAGGGTATTATCAAAACGAACGATATAACCAAAATCAACTTGAAGGCGAAAATCAGTCATGAAATGACTTCATGGTTGGAAGTCGGCGCCAATGTTAGTGGCAATTATTTGAAAAATAACCGGGTGCCGGGTGCCAATATCGGTTCTACTATCGTGGCCCGTGCTGTGGAACAGCGTCCTTTCGACCGTCCGTACAAGCCGAACGGTGACTATTATTTGGGAGGAACCGACGAGCTGACGCGTCACAATCCGCTTCAGATATTGAACGAGGAAGTGTCCTATATTGACACGTACCGTTATCTGGGTACATTCAACGCTGACCTGAAATATAAGAAATTCAGCTTGAAAAACTCCGTCAGTACCGATATCGGATATACGTATGACTATGTTTATTATAATGAGAACCATCCGTATGGAGCCGGTGGCGGACGTATCGTTGAGTACAATCGTCTGGTAAAGAACATATTGATAGAGAATATCTTCAATTATAATGATAAGTTCGGTGACTTTGAAGTCGGCTTGATGTTGGGACACTCGTTCCAGAAGATGTCTACGCGTACTTCCTCCATCGATGGTCGCGGCTTTCCTTCTCCGGTGTTTGATACGGTGGGCACTGCTTCCGAGATTTATGACGCTTCGGGCGGTCTGTCGGAATTTGCTATGGAATCCTACTTCGGACGTATCAGTCTCTCTTATTTGGACCGTTACATCCTGAATATGACGATGCGTACGGATGGCTCTTCCCGTTTTGCTCCTTCGGACCGTTATGGATACTTCCCTTCTGTTTCTTTAGGATGGAATGTCTCAAAAGAACCTTTCTGGAAATTTGACCGGACAGATTTGAAGTTCCGTTTGAGTTACGGTAAGACGGGTAATCAGGATGGTATCGGCAATTATGCATGGCAGCCGCTGATGTCTGGAGGTATCAACTACGGAAATAATAGCGGTATGGCTGTCACCAGTATGGGAAATAACACACTGACATGGGAGACCGCCGACCAATACGACTTTGGTTTCGACCTTGGTTTCTGGAACGGAAAGTTGAATATGATTGCGGACGTTTATCTGAAGAATACGAACAATCTGCTGTATTCGATGCCTCTGCACGGAACAAGTGGTTTCACTAGTATCACTAACAATATCGGTTCGATGCGCAATTATGGCGTGGAGTTTTCTATCAACGGACACATGAATCTGGGAAAAGTGAATTGGACTTCTTCTTTCAATATTTCCCACAATAAGAACAAACTGACTAAGTTGTTGGGAGATGACCTGCTCCCGATAGGCTCGAACCGTGCCTTGAAGGTGGGTGAGGAACTCGGAGCGTTCTATCTGTTCCAAATGGACGGTATTTACCAATATGACGGCGAAGTGCCGCAGCCGTTGTATGACTTGGGGGTACGTGCCGGTGATGTGAAATATCATGATGTGGATAATAACGGTATCATTAATGATAGCGACCGGGTGCTTACTGGTTCTTCCAATCCCGATTTCTTTGGCGGATGGAACAATACTTTCAAATATAAAGGTTTCCAATTGGATGTGTTCTTTACCTACATGTATGGCAACGATGTATATGCCGAATGGGCGGTGACGGCTACCCGCCCGGGATATCGTATGGCCATCACGGAGGATGCGGCAAAAAATCGCTGGACTGCTCCGGGAAGCTCGAACAAATATCCTCGTGCGGTTAATACGCTTTGTGGACATAATAGCAAAAACTCCACCCGTTTTTTGGAGGACGGCTCTTTTATCCGACTGCGTTCGTTGACATTCAGTTACACTTTCCCGCAAGTGATGTTGCAGAAGATCCGGATGAAAGGACTTCGTCTGCACGTTCAGGGGGATAACTTACTGTTGTTTTCCAAGTACTCCGGTTGGGATCCTGAGGTGAGTAAGAATATGGATCCGCAGTACTTCGGAGTCGATCTTTACGGAGTGCCGCCTTCCCGTTCGGTCAATTTCGGAATAAACCTTAGTTTCTAATCATAAATGCTCACAATGATGAAAAAGATTATATATATATTTATCGGTTGCCTGTTGCTGACTTCGTGTAGCGGTATGCTGGATATTGAGTCTCATTCCGCAGTATCGCCGGGAAGCGTGACTCCCCAAGATCTCTCCGCTTTGCGTATGGGAATGTACAATAAGGTACAGAACTCTCCAACGAGGGAATCTTACATTACTTTTGATATATTGGGCGGTGACTTGACGCAAAGCACTGGGAATGCGAAGGACTTGATCAACTCAGTGCTCTCTTTGTTGAATTCAATCGTATCCAATAGTTGGAATGGATATTATAATGCTCTTTATCAGGTGAATAATGTACTTTCTATCGTCGAATCTCTCCCTGAATCGGAACTGCGGAATCTGATTATCGGCGAAGCGCATTATTTCAGGGCATACATTTATCATGCACTGGTGACTCGTTGGGGTGGTGTCCCTATTCAGAAAGTGAATACGATGGAAAAGCCTTTCCGCGATTCGGAAGAGGCGGTATGGAGCTTTATCGAAGAAGAACTGCAGACGGCACTTGCCTTTCTCGGCACATCGTCCAGCTATTATTATGTGTCCCGTGACGCGGCTTTGGCATTGAAAGCCCGTGTGATGTTGGAACGTGGAAACTTGACGGAGGCGGCTACTCTGGCGGAGGGGTTGATAACAGACGGCAAATACAAGCTGGACAGTTTTGATAAGATATTTCGTGGAAAGTCCAATACGGAGGTCATCTTCTCTTTCCAGTGTTTGGCGGAAGAATCGAATATTACTATCTCTACCTTATTTTATACCTATGCGCATCCCAATCACGGCAGTTATGTCTATCGGCCTACCAATGAGGTGATGAATATGTATGATGATAAGGACAAACGTAAGGACGTTTCCATTATCAATGTGGGCGCCGAACCTTGTATCAACAAGTATCCGAGCGGGCAGACCGGGACCGATCCGGTAGTAATGAGCCGTTTGGCGGAAATGTACCTCATCAGTGCGGAAGCGCAAGGATTCCCAAAAGGACTGGGACGCTTGAATGACTTGCGGAAAGAACGCGGGCTGGAAGGTGTGGATCCGAAAGACAAGGACGAATTTCTGCAATGTGTGCTGGACGAACGTCGGAAGGAATTGTTGGCGGAGGGTTTCAGGTACTATGACCTCATACGTACGAATATGGCGAAAACGACACTCGGACTGAAAGATTATCAGCACGTGTTACCTATTCCGGGAAAAGAAATGATTTCCAACCCGAATCTGGAACCGAATCCCGGATATTGATACCTATTGTTTATACTTACTTTAAAGAGATAAAATGATGAAAAAACTGATATATGATTCCGTTCTTCTGCTTTTGGGTTGTCTCTTGTGGACGGCTTGCAACAATGATGAAGATTTGACCGTATTCTCGACGGAGGGTGCGAAGACGGAACTGGGACAGAAAATAATTGCCGGAAGTGATGGATACGTCGGACAATACTTCTCGGATTCCACTTACACGCTAGCTCCCGGTGTACAGGCTCTTGAGATGAAAATCCTTTCTTCGACAGGACTGGCTGTGAAAATGTTTGTATTGGAGGTAGACTTGAAAGAGGCACATCTGACGATGAAGGCGTCTTCTCCCAATGAGGAGGGTAAATTGAAGACCAAGCAGCAAATGACATTGCAGGCTTTGGCATATGATAAGTCCGGCAGCAGGGTATTGGCTGCCGTGAACGGTGATTTCTTTGCAAAGGATGGAACACCGCAAGGAATCTACTACCGGAATGGTACTTGTCTGAAAGGTACGATGACTGATAACGTTTGTACTTTCTTCGCCATTACGAAAAACAAGAGAGCGATCATCGGCTCGTATGATGAATATGATTCGTACAAAGAGAATATTCAGGAAGCTGTGGGAGGGCGTGTGCGTCTGATGACAAACGGGAATGTGCTTCCTCAGACGGTAACCGCATTGGAACCGAGAACCGCTATCGGAGTGACGGATGATAATGTGGTCTATATCCTCGTTGCCGACGGGCGTAACTTCTGGTACTCCAACGGAATGAGATATGCTGAAATGGGTGCGGTGATGAAGGCGTTAGGAGCAAAGAACGCTATCAATCTCGACGGAGGAGGTTCTTCTACTTTTATCATCCGTAAGATTGCCGGATTTGAGGACGGGCGTTTTGCCATACGCAACTGGCCTTATGATAATGGTGGAGTAGAAAGGGAAGTGGCAAACGGACTGCTGGTTGTGACTGATAATTGATTGTTTGAATTTTAAATAGCTGAATATATGATACTAAATAGAATACTATCTTTGTGCGGACAAAGCTGTATCGGAAGAATCGGGCTTTTGTCTTTGCTGATAGGTTTGTCGGGTTGTCAGGATTTTACGGATGATACGGGTATGACTCTGCCGGAACCGGACTTGAAATTTGTGGATGAGGCATTGAATTTGCCTTTGGATGAAAAGGAATATACAGTGGATATCGAATCGAATCTCCCTTGGAGGGTGAAGACTTCTGCGGCATGGATTAACTTGCTGACCTCTAATGGACTGAAATCCGGAAGCTTCAAAATGTCGGTGACCAAGAATACGGATGTGGCCTCTCGTGAAGCCGAAATATCCGCTTGGATCGTGGAAGGTGCTGAAACAAAGTTGAAGGTGGTGCAGGAAGGTATTGGCATTGCCTTGAAGAAGCGTACGTTGAAAGTGGGAGCTAAGGGGAGCGAAGAAGAAGTGATTCCTTTTGCTACGATGGTTGCTTATACGTATGAATTGTCGGAAGGCTGCGATTGGATACACATAACCGATGGTGAGCCGATCACTCCCGGTGTTGTGAACGAATCGGAACTGAAACTTAAAATCGATCCTTATAAAGATGATGTGGAAGACGGCCGCACCGCTTATCTGTATTTGAAGGGCTCGAACGGGGTAACCGATATGCTGACCATTACTCAGGACAAGAAATCGTTGGAAGATATTGATTATTTGAGGATGTTCTATGAGGGGGCGAACGGAGATAATTGGGTGAAGAAGTGGAACTTTGACGCTCCTTTGGAAACGAATGCGACTCATTGGCCGGGTGTGAAATTTGAGAATGGGAGAGTGGTACAGATTGATATTCAAGAACCGAATAACATTGTGGGAGATATCACTCCGTTATGTGAATTGTCGGAACTGAAAGTGCTGAAGTTCAAGCGTCAAAAGATAACAGGTATTCCGGAAGAGATAGGACATTTGTCTCAATTGACAAATTTGTGGATTATTGAATCAGCGGCGGGTGGCAGTTTGCCGGAGTCTTTGGGGGAATGTCAATTATTGACCAGCTTTAATATATCCAATCATCCGACAGCAACTCCCGCCGGATTTGAAAATTCTTTTAGCGGAAATCTGGATCCGTTGATTAAGATTCCGGGCATTGTCACGATTAAAGCATATTGTAATGATCTGAGTGGCTCTCTTCCGGTGATTCCGTTAGATGGCAGTAATAAACCGACTACTTGGAAAAACTTGATGGAATTTATGGTCTATGACAATGGATTCAATGGAAGTATCCCTTATGGATATGGAATTGTGATCGAGAAGAGTGGTTCTAAAGGGATATTTAGAGTAAATGATAACCAGTTGAGCGGGCAAATTCCTTCGGATATCAAAGCTTGGTCGCAGTATGCTACTCAAAAAAAGGACTGGATATTGAAAGGCAATAACCTCACTGAATAAAATAACTTAATTGATTTATTATACTTAACACATTTATTAATCTGTTTATGATGAAAAGAAACTTGTTACTCGGCATTGTCTTGGCTGTATGCTCTTTGGGAATAGTAAAAGGGCAAACTGTATCGGATTCGCTGGCAATCGTATCTGCGCAATGGAAGATAGAAAGTCCCCAAAAAGGGATTATCCATAAGTATGTTTCCATTCCTCAATTATATCAGGTCCCCCAATCTATCAGCCTGATAGAAATTGATCCCGGTGCAGGATTGAAAGTCGGTGTAACCGTCTCGGATAAGATGAGAGAAACAAGTAAAATGGCTTCGGAACAGGGCGCTATCGCAGCTATAAACGGTTCTTACTTTGATATGAAGCGAGGAAACTCGGTCTGTTTCCTTAAAGTAGACCGCCAGGTGGTAGATACCACTACTTTGGGTGAGTTTGCGAGACGTGTCACCGGAGCCGTTAGTATCCGCAAGGGAAAAATGAAGATAATCTCTTGGAATAGACAGATAGAAAAGCAATATAAAGGGAAAAAAGGTATCGTATTGGCCTCCGGGCCGTTGATGTTGAAAGACGGTCGCTATTGCGATTGGAGTTTATGCGAGAAAGACTTTATCCGGACTAAACATCCCCGTAGTGCGGTAGCCCTTACCAAAGACGGAAAGATACTATTCATAACCGTAGACGGACGTTTCCCGAAACATGCCGGAGGGGTAAGTATCCCGGAATTGGCGCATCTGATCCGAATCCTGGGAGGCAAAGATGCGATCAATCTTGATGGAGGAGGTTCTACTACTCTTTGGTTGTCCGGTGCACCGGATAATGGAATCGTTAACTACCCCTGCGACAATAAGCGTTTCGACCATCGTGGAGAACGTACGGTACCTAATATCCTTTATATTCACGACTAACATATTTATGACTAACCTTTTTTAATATAGATATAAAATGAAAGACAGGATGACAAGACCTATGAGGCCTGTTTTGTTCGGGCTACTGCTAGTCTGCGCTACATTGGCATACGGAGCGCAGGCGCCGAAATACATATTTTTATTTATCGGTGACGGGATGGGGTTCAATCATGTGGAAGCTTCGCAGATATATGCGGAGAAAGTCGGTACAGATACCGGTGAGCGTTCACTACTGTTCCCTACTTTTCCCGTGATGACACAAGTGTGCACACGGTCGGCCTCTCACTTGATAACTTGCTCTTCGGCGGCTGCCACAGCTTTGGCGACGGGAGAAAAGACGACTAATTATGTAATAGGAATGGATGCAAAGAAACAATATGGCTTGAAGTCTCTTGCACGTCAACTGAAAGGTAAAGGCTATAAAATAGGGATCATCACTTCTGCATCCATTGATCATGCTACCCCCGGCGGCTTTTATGCTTCCCAACCGGATCGTTCGATGTATTACGAAATAGGAGTGGATGCGGCAAACTCCGGTTTCGATTTTTTCGGAGGGGCAGGGCTGCTTCAACCTCGAAATAAGCGTAATGCGTCAGCTCCTTGTCTCTATGATTTGTTTTGCCAGAAAGGATACACTATGTATCGGGGGATGGACGCTTATAATCGTAGTCATGTGAAAGACAAAGTGCTCCTATTTCCTACAGATACGGTTAGTGGAAGCTTGAAATATGCATTGGATCGGTCTGAGAAAGACTTGGGCTTGCCTGATTTGACAAAAGCCTGTTTGGATAACTTTGCGGAAACTGCGAAGAAAGGTTTCTTTATGATGGTAGAGGGTGGCAAGATAGATTGGGCAGCTCATGCCCATGATGCGGCTACGGTTGTTACGGAAACTATCGACTTTGACCAATGTATCCGTCTGGCTTATGAATTCTACAAGAAACATCCCGATGAAACCTTGATTCTTGTAACTGCTGACCATGAAACCGGAGGTTTAGGATTGGGGAATTCTGGTACAAACTTGAATATCGAATTGCTGAAATACCAGCAGTGTTCGCAAGGGGCTTTGACTAATGCTATGCGGAAAATGAAAATTGCCGAAGCCGTTCCTTCTTGGGAAGAGATGAAATCTTTTCTGAAGAAGAAACTGGGCTTTTGGGAACAGATTACGATTACCCCACATGAAGAGTTGGAACTGTTGATATGCTATGAGCAGTCTTTCTTGAAGAAGAAATCAAAAGATATAGTGAGCCTCTATGCTAAAGATGAGCCATTGGCGGTGGCTGCGGTCGCCTTGCTAGATAAAAAAGCCTCAATCGGGTGGACTACCAAATCTCATACAGGCGCTCCGGTTCCTCTGTATGTTGTAGGGAAACAGGCTCATTTGTATTCGGGCAGAAGAGATAACACGGATATGGCGAATATCTTGAGGCGGCTGTTTAACCTCAAGCAGTGGGAAGAATAAGGTCTTGCTGTGCGAAAAAGAGTGGGGTTTTATGTAGCCGGGTAGTCGTCACCTTACAAGGGGACAATGGTCACTTTGTAGAATGACAATAGTCACCTTATAAAGTGACAAATGTCATTCTATAAGGTGACTACCTATTTTCAAACGGACGTGAGTCCTAAAGATACAAAATTAATTGGTGAAAAGCAATAGTGGGGCAGTAATTTTGATAGTATTATCAACAGATGTTTGCCTTTGTAATGCTTGGGCTCATTTTCGCAAATCCCGTCCCTCATACTTGCATATCGCCTCTATCCACTCTTTTGTCAAGGGGATGGATTCATGCTTTTCGAGGTCGAAAGTCACCATGACGGACTTACAGATACATTTTATTTCATTCGTTGTGGTGTCAATGACCCGTTGGGTGAGATGAAAGCTTTTCGTACCTATTTGGGAAACAGCCGTTTGCACAGCGATGTGGTCTGAGGCGAAGATTTGTTTGACGAAGTCCGCTTCGATGTGAACGACGACAATTCCCATCTTTTCCCAATCGACTCCCGGACATACTGAAGCGAAGTATTCAGTCTTTCCCAAATCATAAAAAGAGAAATAAACAGTATTGTTGACGTGCCCGAATTTGTCTACGTCATTGAAGCGCAACTGGATAGGCAGAGTGTGGTGAAATACGATTTCTTCCATTGTTTTCACTTAATCTTTTTGAATTTGGCGCAAAAGTACTATTTTTGCGTGTTATTCTCAACAGAAATTAATCAAGAAATGATAGAAGATATTAAAAAAGCCTGTCAGGTGATGAATGAAGGAGGAGTGATTCTTTATCCTACCGATACCGTATGGGGAATAGGCTGCGACGCTACTAATGAAGAGGCTGTACGCCGTGTGTATGAGATTAAGAAACGTGCTGATAGCAAGGCTATGCTGGTGTTGGTGGACAGTCCTGTGAAGGTGGATTTTTATGTACAGGATGTACCGGCTGTAGCGTGGGACTTGATTGAAGTTGCCGACAAGCCGTTGACGATTATATATTCCGGTGCGCGCAATTTAGCGACGAACCTGTTGGCGGAAGACGGCAGTGTGGGAATCCGTGTTACAAACGAAGAATTTTCCCGAAGGCTCTGCCAGCAATTCCGCAAAGCGATTGTCTCCACATCGGCCAATGTGAGCGGTCAGCCCGGAGCTGCGAATTTTAGTGAGATCAGCGATGAAATCAAGTCGGCGGTGGACTATATCGTCGGTTTCCGTCAAGAGGATATGAGTCGGCCGAAACCCTCAAGCATTATTAAGTTGGACAAAGGTGGAGTGATTAAGATAATTCGCGAATAAATGAAAGAAGAAAAATTGAGTTTATTACAGCGTTGTATCAAGTGGCGGGAAGCGAATATAAAGGAAAAGCAGTTTATCCTTATATTAAGTTTTTTGGTCGGTATCTTTACAGCGTTTGCCGCATTAATATTGAAATTCTTTATCCATCAGATACAGAATTTCCTGACCGATAATTTCAACGTGACCCAAGCTAACTATTTGTATCTGGTATATCCGGTAGTCGGAATTTTCCTGGCAGGATGGTTTGTACGCAACATTGTTAAAGACGATATCAGCCATGGAGTCACAAAGATTCTGTATGCCATTTCCCGCCGACAGGGACGCATCAAACGACATAATATCTGGTCGTCTACCATTGCCAGTGCGATAACCATCGGTTTTGGTGGGTCGGTTGGAGCGGAGGCGCCTATCGTCTTGACAGGTTCCGCCATCGGCTCCAATCTGGGAAGTGTGTTCAAGATGGAGCACCGTACGTTGATGTTGCTCGTAGGTTGTGGTGCGGCGGGTGCGGTTGCCGGTATCTTTAAAGCACCGATTGCGGGATTGGTATTTACATTGGAAGTTCTGATGATTGACCTTACCATGTCGTCCCTGCTTCCGTTGCTGATTTCTGCGGTCACGGCAGCTACCGTTTCCTATATTACTACCGGTACGGAGGCTATGTTTAAATTCCACCTCGATCAGGCGTTCGAATTGGAACGTATTCCTTATGTCATCCTGCTGGGTATCTTTTGTGGTTTGGTTTCGCTTTATTTCACACGTGCCATGAATTCGGTGGAGGGCGTGTTCGGTAAGCTCAATAATCCCTATAAGAAACTTGCTTTCGGCGGTGTGATGTTGAGTGTGTTGATTTTCCTTTTCCCGCCTCTCTACGGTGAAGGATACGATACGATTGAGCTGTTGCTGAACGGAACTTCTACAGCCGAATGGGATACGGTGATGAACAACTCCATGTTTTATGGTTATGGCAATCTGCTGCTGGTCTATCTGATGTTGATCATTCTGTTGAAAGTATTTGCCTCTAGCGCGACGAATGGCGGTGGCGGTTGCGGTGGTATCTTTGCCCCTTCGCTTTATTTAGGGTGTATCGCCGGATTCGTCTTTTCCCATTTCAGTAATGACTTTACTTTCTCCGCTTATTTGCCGGAGAAGAATTTTGCTTTGATGGGAATGGCGGGAGTCATGAGCGGTGTCATGCACGCTCCTCTGACGGGAGTATTCCTGATAGCCGAACTGACGGGTGGATACGATTTGTTCCTTCCGCTGATGATTGTATCCGTTAGCTCATACCTGACGATTATCGCATTTGAGCCTCATAGTATATATTCCATGCGTCTGGCAAAGAAGGGGCAGCTGATTACGCATCACAAAGACAAGGCTGTGTTGACATTGATGAAGATGGAGAATGTGGTGGAGAAGGATTTTGTAGTTGTACATCCGGAGATGGATTTGGGTGAGCTGGTGAAAGCGATTGCCGCTTCCCATCGGAATGTGTTCCCGGTAACGGATAAAAAAACGGGTGAACTGTTGGGTATTGTCCTGCTCGATGACATCCGTAACATCATGTTCCGACAAGAACTTTATCATCGTTTCACTGTTAACAAATTGATGACATCCGCACCTGCCAAGATATTCGATACGGACGGAATGGAACAGGTAATGCAGACGTTTGACGATACGAAAGCCTGGAATCTTCCGGTGGTGGACGAGGAGGGACGCTATGAGGGCTTTGTCTCTAAATCGAAGATATTTAACTCATATCGGCAGGTGCTGGTACATTTCTCGGAAGACTAGACTTTGCGTTTTAATGATAACATAGTTGGATTATGAAGAAAGAAGACTTAAGAATAGTATATATGGGTACTCCCGATTTTGCGGTAGAGGCCTTGCGTCAGTTGGTGGAAGGCGGTTATAATGTAGTGGGTGTGATCACGATGCCTGACAAGCCTGCCGGACGCGGACATAAAATACAGTATTCTCCGGTCAAGCAATATGCGTTGGAGCGGAACTTACCGTTGCTTCAGCCTGAGAAGTTGAAAGATGAGGCTTTTGTGGAGGCCTTGCGCGAATGGAAAGCCGACTTGCAGATTGTGGTTGCTTTCCGGATGTTGCCGGAGGTGGTCTGGAATATGCCGCGACTGGGTACGTTTAACCTTCATGCTTCTCTGCTTCCTCAATATCGTGGAGCTGCTCCTATCAATTGGGCGGTGATCAATGGTGACACGGAGACAGGAATCACTACGTTTTTCCTGAAACATGAGATTGATACGGGAGAGGTTATTCAGCAGGTACGTGTGCCTATTGCGGATACAGACAATGTGGAAGTGGTACATGACAAATTGATGATGTTGGGAGGGGAACTGGTTCTTGAAACGGTAGATGCTATATTGAATGGAACGGTAAAACCGATTCCTCAAGAAGAAATGGCGGTTGTCGGTGAACTCCGTCCGGCTCCGAAGATATTCAAAGATACTTGCCGGATTGATTGGAATCAACCGGTGAAGAAGGTGTACGACTTTATTCGTGGATTATCGCCTTATCCCGCCGCTTGGAGTGAACTGGTCGCTTCTGAAAATGAAGCGGTAGTGGTGAAAATCTTCGAGACTGAAAAGATGTACGAATCACATCAGCTCTCTGCGGGAACGGTTGTGACGGATGGCAAGAAATATATAAAGGTTGCCGTGCCGGATGGGTTTGTATCCATTCTTTCCTTGCAGCTTCCCGGCAAGAAACGTTTGAAAACAGATGAGTTGCTTCGTGGATACCGTTTGGCGGACGGCTGTAAGATGAAGTGATAAACCTTAAATATAGAAGAATTATGAAACCGATTATTGCTCCTTCCATTCTTTCTGCCGATTTCGGACAATTGGCGAAAGATATTGAAATGATAAACCGCAGTGAAGCGGAGTGGGTACATATTGATATAATGGACGGGGTCTTTGTCCCGAACATTTCATTCGGCTTTCCGGTATTGAAGTATGTAGCGAAGTTGAGTAAGAAACCGTTGGATGTGCATCTGATGATTGTTAATCCGGAAAAATTCATCCCTGAAGTAAAGGCGTTGGGCGCTCATACGATGAATGTGCATTATGAGGCTTGTCCGCATTTGCATCGGGTGATACAGCAAATCCGGGAAGCGGGGATGCAGCCTGCCGTAACCATCAATCCTGCTACTCCGGTAGCTCTGCTGCAAGATATTATCCGGGATGTGTATATGGTGCTTGTCATGAGCGTGAATCCGGGATTTGGCGGACAGAAGTTTATCGAACATTCGGTTGAGAAAGTCCGTGAGCTGCGTGCTCTGATTGAACGGACAGGATCGAAAGCGCTGATTGAAGTAGACGGTGGTGTAAACTTGGAAACAGGAGCCCGACTGGTTGAGGCGGGAGCCGATGCGTTGGTGGCAGGTAATGCCGTCTTTGCAGCACCGGATCCGGAGGCGATGATTCATCAATTACATGACTTGTAATTATTGTATCCATCAATATCCTTATATGCGCCTGGTTATCCCCTGGATAGCAGGCGTTTTTTGTGGAGAACGCTTTTTCGACTGTTCGATGGATGTTCTTTGGGGAGTATCGGCTTCCATCTTCCTGTTAATCTTGGCTTTTCTCTTTCATTTCTGTGAGCATTATTCGCAGCGTTGGTGTTTCGGAGCAGTCCTGACAGTCCTGTGTTTCGCGGGCGGATGGACGGGAATAACTTGGCAGCTGCGGCAAACACAATATACCTTTCCTGACGATGACGTAATTTATCGGGCTCTGATAACGGATACTCCACAACCAAGGGAGCGTACATCGCTCTGCAGGGTACTTGTGAAAGAATATTACGATTCTATCGGTAGTCATCCGGTAGAGCGAAAAGCGATACTCTATCTGAAACAGGATTCAGCTGCCGCCTGCTTGAAGAGCGGGGATGAATTGTTGGTTTCTACACGCATTTCCCCACCTGCTAATCAGAAGAACTTCGATGAGTTTGATTATGCCCGCTACTTGATGCGAAGAGGTATTAGTGGGACGGGTTATGTTGCTGCCGGAAAATGGATAACACTGCGTTCCGTACAGACAAACGGAGCGATTCATTTGCGTCTTCGGTGTCTGGCCGATTCTTACCGTGAGAAAGTGATAGCTCTTTACCGTCAATTAGGCTTTACCGGAGATGAACTAGCCGTGCTGTCTGCTTTGACCATTGGTGATAAGACTGAATTAAGCGAATCTGTTCGCGAAAGCTATTCGATAGCCGGCGCGAGTCATATTCTAGCTCTATCCGGGTTACACATCGGACTTCTGTATGCTTTTCTTTTCTTTATTCTACGACCTGTTGCCCGAAAAGGGCGGACCGGCAGATGTGTCCGTTCCGTGTCTCTTTTAGTCTTATTATGGGCTTTCGCCTTTTTTACGGGACTTTCTCCCTCAGTAGTCCGTTCGGTCACCATGTTCTCCATCCTGGCATTGGCAGATGTATTCGGCCGTCAACCATTCTCCTTGAATACACTAGCTATGACAGCATGGCTTATGCTGCTTTGTAATCCGGCAGGACTGTTTGATGTCGGCTTTCAGCTTTCCTTCCTTGCGGTTGCCTCCATTTTATTGATTCAGAGGCCGGTTTATTGCCTGTTTACTGTAAGAAACAGAGTGGGGAAGTCCGTCTGGGGACTGATGAGCGTATCTATTGCCGCACAGATAGGAACTGCTCCGCTTGTCATGTTTTACTTCTCCCGATTCTCCGTACACTTTCTTTTGACGAATCTGTTGGTCATTCCTTTGATTACTATTATCCTGTATGCCGCTATTTTCATGCTTCTTCTGACTCCTTTTCCTTGGCTTCAGATATGGGCAGTGGTAGGTGTCAGAAAACTGTTGGAGGGATTGAACCTCTTTGTGAGATGGGTGGAGCAACTTCCTTGCTCGTCTGTCGATGGAATCTGGCTTTATCAATTGGAAGTTTGCGGTATCTATGTTTTCCTGTTCGGAGCAGTCTGTTACTGTTTGCATAGGCGGCTTAGAAACCTGTTATTCTGTCTTCTTTCCGTTCTTTTATTAAGTATTTATCATGTTACGATGGTTTGGATAGACCGTCCGCAGAGAGGTTTGGCCTTTTATAATGTACGGGGTTGTCCGGTGGTTCATTGCATAGAAAGCAGTGGAGATTCCTGGATAAGTTATGCGGACACGTTACCGAACAAAAAAGCATTGGAACGTGTGACAGCCAACTACTGGAAACGCCGGCATCTTTTACCGCCGACGGAAATCACCTCCGACTGTCGGACTGACGTATTTTCCCGACAACGGCAACTTGTATCATTTCATGGATGTAATATCTGTATTGTAAACGATAATCATTGGCAGACGTTGCGGAACAAATCGACGACTCCCACGTTATATATTGATTATCTTTACTTATGCAAAGGCTATGACGGCCGATTGAAAGAACTTACCAAATTCTTTCTTCCCGGTTGTATCATCTTCGATGCCTCCCTCTCAGAGTATCGTAGAGACTGTTTTAAGGAGGAATGCAAGGAATACGGTTTACGTTTTATCTCCTTATCGGAAGAAGGTTCTGTCCGCTTTTTGCTCTAAGTACAAAGAATTATCGTACATTTGCACCTTGATAAAGAAAAAAAGTATGTTGACGAAAGTAATAGAACAAGCTAAAATAGACCATTTTACTAAATGGTTTGAGCGAGCTGACAAAATAGTAATAGTATCTCATGTATCTCCTGACGGTGATGCAATCGGTTCATCACTGGGATTATATCATTTCTTGGATTCTCAGGAAAAGACAGTGAACGTAATTGTGCCTAATGCATTTCCCGATTTCCTCAAGTGGATGCCGGGCAGTAAGGACATTCTTTTGTATGACCGCTATAAAGAGTTTGCGGATAAACTGCTTGCTGAGGCCGATGTTATCTGTTGCCTGGACTTCAACGCGCTGAAACGCATCGAAGATATGGCGGATGCCGTAGCTGCTTCTCCTGCGCGTAAGATACTGATAGACCATCATTTGTATCCTGAAGACTTTTGTAAGATAACGATGTCCTACCCGAAGATCTCTTCTACTTCCGAACTGGTGTTCCGCCTTATTTGCCGGATGGGCTATTTCGACGAGATTTCTAAAGAGGGTGCCGAGTGTATCTATACGGGCATGATGACCGATACGGGTGGTTTTACCTATAATTCCAACAATCGGGAGATCTACTTCATTATCAGCGAACTCCTTTCCAAAGGCATTGATAAAGACGATATTTATCGTAAGGTGTACAACACCTATTCCGAGAGCCGTTTGCGGCTGATGGGATATGTCTTGTCGAACATGACCGTCTATTCGGATTGTAACTCGGCTTTAATTACACTGACGAAAGCCGAACAAAGCAAGTTCCACTATATAAAAGGAGATAGTGAAGGCTTTGTCAATATCCCTCTCAGCATTAAGAACGTTCGCTTTTCCTGCTTTTTGCGGGAAGATACAGAGAAACCGATGATTAAAATTTCCCTCCGTTCGGTCGGGACTTTTCCGTGCAATCAGTTGGCAGCCGAATTCTTTAACGGTGGCGGTCACTTGAACGCGTCCGGAGGTGAATTTTTCGGAACGATGGAAGAGGCAAAAGCTGTTTTCGAGAAAGCGCTTGAGAAATATAAGTCTCTATTAACAGCCAAAAGCTAAAGGTGGAAGGTTAAAAGTGAATATGGAAAGGTTAAAAGATACGAACTTTCAACATTGCTCTTTCAACTTTTAATGATTTTGAGATACATTTGTGCGGAATATAGCTAAATAACAGATAATGAAGAAACTTGTATTTTTATTTCTCTCTTTGCTGATTGCCGGAAGTCTGTTCCAGGCGTGCGATGATTCGAAGACATACGCGGAAATGCTGGAAGATGAGAAGAATGCGGTAAGCCAGTTCATCAAAGATAGTGCGATTCATGTGATTTCAGTCGAGGAATTCGAAAAGAATGATACGGTGACGAAAGCGAAAGCGAATGGGGACGCATACGATGAATTCGTGTCTTTCACCAGCGAGGGAATATATATGCAGATTATAGACCGTGGACGTGGTGATGATAATGGTGGAGAATATGCGGACGCGGACAAAGAAAAAGATAAGTTCGTAGACGGTAATATCGTTTGTACCCGTTATGCGGAGACCAACATCGCTACACGCGAACTTGCGGCTTTTAATATACCTATGGAAGAGTATATGGACGCTTCACAGCTGTATGCCTATCCTGCCGTATTCCGTTATGTGAAGACAGACACTTATTCAGCTGGTACATTCATCGAAATGGACTATGTCTGGTCGTCCTATTACGCCAGTACGGCCGTACCTCAAGGATGGCTTTTGGCATTGCCCTACCTGCGTGACAATGCCCACGTGCGTCTGATCGTTCCTTCAAAGATGGGACATACTTCTGCTCAACAGTACGTAACTCCTTACTTCTATGATATCACTGAGTTCCGTAAAGCACGAAGCTAGAAACACTAACATTTAAATAAATCTTTAAGTAAAGAACCTATGACTCTAATCAAATCTATCTCTGGAATCCGCGGAACTATCGGCGGAGGAGCGGGCGAAGGATTAAATCCGCTCGACATCGTGAAATTCACCTCGGCTTATGCTACTTTAATCCGTAAGACTTGTACGGTAAAGAGTAACAAGATCGTTGTGGGACGTGACGCCCGCATCTCCGGTGAAATGGTAAAAAACGTAGTAGTCGGTACCTTGATGGGAATGGGCTGGGATGTAGTGGACATTGACTTGGCTTCTACTCCGACTACAGAACTCGCTGTAACGATGGAAGGCGCCTGTGGCGGTATCATTCTGACAGCTTCTCATAATCCGAAACAGTGGAATGCACTGAAGTTACTGAATGAACATGGTGAGTTTCTGAACGCGGCGGAAGGCAATGAAGTACTTCGTATCGCCGAAGCTGAAGAGTTCGACTATGCCGATGTTGATCACTTGGGCTCTTATCGCAAGGATCTTACCTACAATCAAAAACATATCGACAGCGTATTGGCTCTTGACCTGGTAGACGTTGAAGCTATCAAGAAAGCTGATTTCCGTGTGGCTATTGACTGTGTAAACTCAGTAGGCGGTATCATTCTTCCCGAACTTCTCGAACGTTTGGGTGTGAAACATGTAGAGAAACTATATTGTGAACCTACCGGAAACTTCCAGCACAACCCGGAGCCGCTTGAAAAGAATCTCGGAGACATCATGAACTTGATGAAAGGGGGAAAAGCGGATGTGGCATTTGTGGTAGACCCTGACGTTGACCGTCTGGCAATGATTTGCGAAAACGGTGTGATGTACGGTGAAGAATATACATTGGTTACTGTTGCCGACTATGTGCTGAAGCATACTCCGGGCAATACGGTATCCAACTTGAGTTCTACTCGTGCCCTGCGTGATGTAACCCGTAAATACGGTATGGAATACAATGCTTCTGCCGTTGGCGAAGTAAACGTTGTAACGAAGATGAAAGCAACCAATGCTGTTATCGGTGGTGAAGGAAATGGTGGAGTGATCTATCCTGCCAGCCATTACGGTCGTGACGCTTTGGTAGGTATCGCTTTATTCCTTAGCCATCTGGCTCACGAAGGAAAGAAGGTAAGCGAACTTCGCGCTACTTATCCTCCTTACTTCATTGCGAAGAACCGTGTCGATCTGACTCCGGAAATTGACGTGGACGCTATTCTCGCTAAAGTGAAGGAAATCTATAAGAATGAGGAAATCAACGATATCGACGGTGTGAAGATTGACTTCGCAGACAAATGGGTACATTTGCGTAAGAGTAATACAGAACCGATTATCCGTGTATATAGCGAAGCTTCTACTATGGAGGCTGCCGAAGAAATCGGACAGAAGATAATGGATGTAATCAATGAATTGGCGAAGAAATAATTAATCGCCTGTCTTATAGTAGAAACGCGGATTAACGCAGATTGTCGCAAAGAAGAGTTACGATTTGCGATGATTGCATTGGTCCGCGTTTTAATGTTTGGTTGTCAAACCATAAATCGATGCCTTGAGTAGGGTAATCATAACTTTCGAACAGACATAGTAAGTGTTCGTTGCTGCTTTTCAATGTAGTTTCCGCCTGTGTTTTTTATCCGAAGAAACAATTACTTGGATAGAGAAGGTATAAGAGAGACTTTTTGCAATTCTTCTTCGAAGTTGGGAGTGAAAATCCCTTTGCCCAGATTCTCTTTTATTTCTTCAACTGTCCAGAACCGTCCGCCATCCAGTTCGTCACTGGGATGAATTTCTCCGTCATAAACGGTCTTGTGGACAAAGACAAGCTCCTTTTCACATTCGGACTCGAATACATAGCTGGTAAGCCGTTCGGGAGTGAAATCTGTGATACCTAATTCTTCATTTGCTTCTCGACTGAGAGCGATATCTACGCTTTCACCCAAATCAATATGTCCGCCTACGGCTGTATCCCATTTTCCCGGTTGGATATCTTTCCATTCGGGACGCTTCTGTAGATACAAGTCTCCGTTGGCATTGAATATATGAAGGTGGACGACCGGGTGGAGCAACTTGCTGCCGCTATGACATTCTCCGCGTGTAGCGGTTCCGGTGATATTTCCCTGCTCATCTACGATAGGGAACATTTCTTGGTTATTATCGCTCTGTGCCATTGTTTTTGTATTCGGGGGATTATGGTATTAATAAAGAAGAGTCTCCATAACTAAGGAAACGGAAATCGTGGCTTAAGGCATAGTCGTAGATCGTCCGCCAATTGCCTTTTACAAAAGCGGAAACCAAAAGCAGCAGGGTACTTTGAGGCTGGTGGAAATTGGTGACCATCGCCTTTACGATTTTATAATCATATCCCGGTGCTATGATAATCTGAGTACTGGTGTGAAGTGTTTCCATGCCGTGGCGGTCGAGATACCCCAGTATTTTCTGCAGGGCAACTACCGGAGGTATCTGGTCGTACTTCTCGTAAGGTTGCCATTGTCTGACGTGTAGTTCCTCTTCCGTTGCGTCCGGATTCTCTGCGAGAGTGACTCCGATATGGTAAAGGCTTTCAAGTGTTCTCACAGAAGTTGTTCCTACGGCGACAGCACAACCGTCATGGTCGATCAGTTTCTTGATGGTACTCCGGTTGACTGATATGTATTCCGTATGCATCTCGTGACCTTCAATCTCTTCACTCTTTACAGGTTTGAAGGTTCCCGCACCTACGTGCAGGGTCAGTTCTTCAAGTTCGATTCCCTTCTCTTGCAGTGTATCCAATACCTGTGGAGTGAAATGTAGTCCGGCGGTAGGGGCGGCGACTGATCCTTTTATCTTCGAATAAACCGTCTGATAAGTTTCTTTATCACTCTCTTCCGTATTCCGATTCAAATAGGGTGGAATAGGAAGTTCTCCGAATACTTCAAGAATATCGGCAAAAGTAACTTCCGCATTATTCCAGGTGAAGTCTACCCAATGGCTGGTCCCTCTGCATTCTCCTCTCGTTGCGGTCAGAGTGATGGAAAATCCTTTCACTGTCATTTCCCGTTTCAGTTCCCCGTCTTTCCATTTCTTCAGATTGCCGATCATGCACAGCCATGCGGCGTGTTCCGTCTGCTGGAAGTTCAGTACATAATCATTGGGCTGAATCGGCTCAAGGCAGAACACTTCAATCAATGCACCTGTTTCTTTCCGAAAATGAAGACGGGCCTGGATGACTTTCGTGTTATTGAATATCATCAGGCTTCCTTTAGGCAAGTAATCAGGTAAAGAAGTAAAAATGTCTTCGTTCACTTCACCGTGGTGGTAGATCAGTAATTTGGACTGGTCGCGAACGGGCAACGGAAACTTGGCGATACGTTCATCCGGCAACGGATAGTTGTATTCACTGATTCGGATATGTTTCGGATCTTCTTTCATTACTATAGGGCTATTCTTGATAAATACGGGTTTATTGTTCCAAATGTGTTCCTCTAAAAAATAAATCAGCCACTTACTGTTTGTAAATGGCTGATTCTCAATGTCGGGGTGACTGGATTCGAACCAGCGACCACACGCCCCCCAGACGCGTACTCTAACCGGGCTGAGCTACACCCCGAATTGCGGATGCAAAAGTAGTGCTTTATTTTTAATTAGCAAATAAATTCTTTGAATTTTATTGTGCGGTGATTTTTTTTGTGCGGTTTTAAATCTTTTCTTATGTTTGGTAAAGGATAAATGAGGTATGGCAGGTTTAAAGTGTCGAGGTACGGATAAACAATTCACCAGTAGTTTTGTTTATGAATTAATGTAAATAACAGGTATATTATTTCTGTAGAATAATACCATAATTCCACTGATAGTGCTTTGGTATAAGGGGATGTTATACATTTGTAGAAAAGACTAGTTTAGATTAGAAAGGCGTTAAATGTTAGACATTAATAATACAGAGACATTAGAGATATATGTTTTGGGTGATGACTTTAAATTTTACCAGAATCTAAAATACCTTCCTCTGACTTCCTATCCTTCCAATATCCAATCTGCTTTGATTGTATATAGTTTGAGGGGAAAAGCGAAACTTACTGTACATGAGGACGTACATTGGATACAGCCGAAGGAACTGATAATACTGTTGCCCGGACAGTTTGTCTCATTTAGTGATCCTAGCGAAGATTTCTTGACTGTAACAATGGTCATATCATCTTCCTTGTTTAGCGATGCGTTAAGTGGAGCTCCCCGATTTTCTCCACATTTTTTCTTTTATATGCGAAACCATTATTGGTATTCGCAGACGGAATCTGATGTTCTTCGGATCTATAATTTTCTGGGGATGATAAAAGGAAAAGTTACATCTCAGGATATATATAGACGGGAACTGATAGTTCATCTGCTGCGATATCTGTATCTCGAGCTGTTCAACGCTTATCAGAAGGAAGCTACTTTGAAGACTGATAGGAAAGATATACGTAAGGAAGAGTTGGCTAATAAATTCTTCGAGCTTATCATGAAGCATTTTAAAGAGAATAAGGATGTGGCCTTTTATGCGGATAAACTCTGTATCACTTCCAAATATCTGACTATGGTTATCAAGGAGACGAGCGGAAAGTCTGCGAAAGACTGGATCGTTGAATACGTCATACTGGAAATAAAAACACTGTTGAAGAATACAAATATGAATATTCAGGAGATAGCCATTAGGACAAATTTTGCCAACCAGTCTTCGCTAGGACGTTTCTTCAGAAAACATACGGGAATGTCGCTTTCTCAGTATCGAATGTCTCACTTGGGCTAAGGGAATTAAATTCCCATACACTCACGGTAAAAGTCCAACATTTCAAAGATGGTATCCTTATCGGCAGTCTGGTTGATACAGATGTC
Organism: Bacteroides sp. NSJ-39; assembly: GCF_014287315.1. NCBI lineage: Bacteria > Pseudomonadati > Bacteroidota > Bacteroidia > Bacteroidales > Bacteroidaceae > Bacteroides > Bacteroides sp. NSJ-39. Next base: position 92,054 of record NZ_JACOOB010000012.1, read on the forward strand.
TCCGATGTCTTTCAATAATGTGAAATTAATTGTTCCTGAAGTATTTTTTTTGTCATGTGTCATGAATGCGTATAGTTGTTCATATTTCTTGCAGTCGAAAGTGAATACTCCATAATTGTCTTTGATAAACCGGATTGTCTGTCTCATTTTCTCTTTCGGAAAACCGACTTTAGTATGGGACAGGTACAATTCACATACAATTCCCCAGGCGACTGCATAACCATGCAGTACCGGACGGTTTTCCGCCAATGCCATGCTTTCGAATGCGTGTCCTACCGTATGCCCCAGGTTTAATGCTTTACGAATGTTACGTTCGAAGGGATCCTGTTCCACTATTTCTTCTTTCACTTGCACCGACTTGCCAACCAGCCTTTTGAGAGCGGCATAGTCGATATTGATGGTATCGAAACTGAGTAACTCTGCCCAATGTTCTACGTTGCTGATCAAACCGTGTTTCAGCATTTCTGCATATCCGGAAAAGAAGTTATGCGCATCCAGTGTGCGCAGGAATTCTGTTTCGAGTAGCACACTGTTGGCCGGAAAAAATGAGCCGATCTCGTTCTTCAGTCCGTTGAAGTTGATTCCTGTTTTACCGCCGACAGACGCGTCCACCATAGCCAATAGGGTAGTGGGTATATTGATATAAGCAATACCACGTTTGAAAGTGGCTGCGGCAAAGCCACCCAAATCCGTAACCATCCCCCCTCCGAGATTGATAAGCAGAGAGTGGCGGGTAGCTCCTTGCGTGCTTAATGCCATCCAGACGGAGGCGAGTGTATCCAACGTCTTATGTACGTCTTCGGCTCCGATACATATTTCAACAGCCTCTTTCAGCAATGATGTTTCCTTTAGGGAAGGGAGACAGAGAGAGCGGGTATGCTCGTCTGTAAGAATGAATAATTTGTCGTGCGGACACTGTTCGATGGCACGGCGCAGGCTTGTTTCCAAGCTTTCACAGAGAATAACTTCTTGTTTACTCATGATTCTTTTGCTTTTCTGTCTGCAAATGTATATAAAATTATCTTTTTTGCTTACTTTTGTCTCGTTAAAACGTTCAATCATTCAATTATGAAAGCATTATTACCTGTCTATTGTCGTCCTTTGGGATATGTTGTCTTGTTGGTAGCTCTGTTCATTCCTTTTATTCTGGTGATGCAAGGGATGGTGACCGACAGAAATCTGTTGTTTTATAAAGAATGTACAAAGTTGCTGATGATGGCAGGATGTTTATTGATAATCTTTGCTTTTAGTAAGCATGAAAGTCGTGAAACGGTGCAGATTCGTAATTCGGCTGTTCGGAATGCGATCTTTCTGACGTTCCTGTTTGTCTTTGGAGGGATGTTATGGCGCGTTATGCAAGGAGATGTCATCAATGTTGATACTTCTTCTTTTCTTACTTTCCTAGTCTTTAATGTGCTTTGTCTGGAGTTTGGTCTGAAAAAAGCGCTCGTTGAGCGATTCTTTAAAAGATAATTATCTTCCCGATTAAACCTTTTACGATCTTATTTGTCAAAAGAGCATTGCTATTGCTACTAATATAATCGTAAATAAGGTAAATGAAAAGATTTTCAGTCGGGTTGGTGTTGCTATTGCTGAGCACCTTCTCTATTTTTGCACAAAATAAGGTGATTACTGTTTCGGGACGTGTTGTAGAGTCCGACTCGAAAGAGCCGGCGGCACAGGCTACAGTTCAATTGTTGTCATTGCCCGATAGCGCTTATGCTGCCGGTATTGCCAGTAATAATCAAGGTTGGTTTACTCTTCCCAAAGTGAAGGCCGGGAAATATCTTTTGAAGGTATCCTATATCGGTTTCCTCACAAAGTATGTACCTCTTCATCTTTATGCGAACATGACGGAAAAGCGTGTGGGGACGATAGCGCTGGAGTCTGACGCTGTTATGCTGAAGGAGGCGGTGATTACTGCCGAAGCTCCCCAAGTGACTGTGAAAGAAGATACATTGGAGTATAATTCCTCCGCTTACCGTACCCCTGAAGGAGCTATGCTCGAAGAATTGGTGAAAAAACTTCCCGGTGCGGAAATTGACGATGAGGGGAATGTCAAGATCAATGGTAAGGAAGTGAAGAAGATTATGGTGGATGGTAAGGAATTCTTTGGCGGTGATGTGAAAACCGGACTGAAGAACTTGCCGGTTAACATGATTGATAAACTGAAGACGTATGATAAGAAATCTGACTTGGCGCGTGTTACGGGAATTGACGATGGAGAAGAAGAAACGGTTCTCGACTTGAAGGTGAAGAAGGGAATGAACCAAGGCTGGTTTGGAAATGCGAGTGCGGCTGTCGGTACGGAAGACCGTTATGGGAGTAACTTGATGTTGAATCGTTTTGTTGATAACAGTCAGTTCTCCTTGATTGGTTCAGCTAATAATGTAAACGATCAGGGATTTTCCGGAGGTGGTGGACCCCGTTTCCGAAACAGTAATGGACTGACTGCAACCAAAATGTTAGGAGTCAACTTTGCTTCCCAGTCGGAGAAACTGGAATTAGGAGGTAGTGCCCGTTATAACTTTAGCGACCGTGATGCGCTTTCTACCAACTATTCGGAACGTTTCTTGCAGAATGGAAATTCTTACTCGAACTCAAATAGCAAGAATCGAAGTAAAAATACGAACTTCAAAGCTGACTTCCGTTTGGAATGGAAGCCTGATACACTGACCAATATAATCTTTCGTCCGAATTTTTCGTATGGAAAGTCTGACAGTCACTCTAAATCCGAGTCGGGAACTTTTAAGAGTGACCCATTCAATTTGGTATCCAATCCTAATGACTTTCTGGATAAAAGTATTTGGAATACGACGGATGATCCTTTGGATGATATCCGTGTGAATGCCAGCAATAGCGAGTCTTCGACTGAAAGTAATAGTCTGTCAGCTAATGCTTCTTTACAAGTGAACAGAAGATTGAATAATCAGGGAAGGAATATAACTTTTCGTGGCACATTTAGTTATGGAGATAATGATAGTGAACAGTTTAGCGAGTCGTTAACACGCTATTTTGATACGGCAGCGGGAAAATCGGATGATGAACGTAAGCAGTATATAACATCTCCGACCCAAAATTATGATTATACGGCAGAACTGACTTATAACGAACCGGTTGCAAAGGCTACTTTTTTGCAGTTCCGGTATAAGTTTCAATACAAATATAGCGAAAGTGACAGAAGTACGTATAGTCTGCTTTCCGATGCTGATAAAGGACAAAACTGGATTTGGAATTATGGTGATGGACTACCTGAAGGTTACGAAAGCAATAAGGATATGAGTCTGAGTAAATATGCTCAGTATAAATATTATAATCACGATATTAATGCGGGGTTGAACATAATCCGTGAGAAATATCGGTTGAACTTTGGAGTATCTTTGCAGCCACAAAACACAACGTTGACTTATAGAAAGGATGATGTGGATACGATTGTCAAAAGAAAGGTGTTCAATTTTGCGCCTAATATCGATTTCCGTTATCGTTTCTCTAAGGTGAGCCAATTGCGGTTTACTTATCGAGGGCGCGCTAGTCAGCCAAGTATGGAAAACCTCTTGGATATTGAAGATAACTCAAATCCGTTGAATGTTCGTAGAGGTAATCCGGGACTGAAACCTTCTTTTTCTCACTCTATGCGGTTGTTCTATAATACTTATAATGGAGACAAACAACGTGGAATGATGGCGCACGCCTTCCTTAATATGACTCAAAACAGCATTACCAATTCTACTACTTATAATCAGACAACCGGTGGGGTGACAGTAAAACCAGAGAATATTAATGGTAACTGGAATGCAATGGGTATGTTCGGATTTAATACGGCTCTGAAGGATAAACGTTTTACTATCAATTCGTTCTCTCTTGTTAACTATACTAATGCAGTGGCTTATCTTTATAACGAAAGTACACAGGTGAATGATAAGAACACGAGTACAACGTTGACTTTGGGTGAAAATCTGAATGGAACTTTCCGTAATGATTGGTTTGAGTTTACTATTAACGGTTCGATCAACTATAATTTCGAACGTAATGAGTTGCGTCCGGAGAACAATCAGGAGCCATATACATTCGGATATGGAGCAAGCACCAATATTTCTTTGCCTTGGAGTATGACATTGTCTACAAACATAACCAACAATGCACGTCGTGGCTATCGTGATGCCAGCATGAATAAGAATGAGCTTATCTGGAATGCGCAGATTGCCCAGAACTTCCTAAAAGGTAATGCCGCGACAATCAGTTTAGAGATATACGATATTCTGAGACAGCAGTCCAATATCAGTCGTTCGTTGACGGCCGATATGCGTTCCGTTTCCGAGTATAATGGAATAAACAGCTACTGTATGCTTCGTTTTTCTTATCGTCTGAACGTCTTTGGAAATAAAGGAGCTCGTGGCAATATGCGTCAAGGCGGATTTGACGGAGGTGGTCATCGTGGACCGCGTGGACCACACGGCGGTGGACCGGGACGGATGATGCGTTTTTGAGGATAAGTGAATACAGATAAAAAGGAAGTCCCGGTGTAATGAACGAGAGTTGTTACCGGGACTTTTTTGTTTATCCGATAAATTACTCTATATTTGTTGCTTAGTATCCGCTTTTAGAAGAGATTCTTATGATAGACTGGAATTACATACTTGGTCAGATTGCAACGGTGGCTTTTGATATTCTCTATTTCGGGGCTATCATCGGTACGATTGTCATCATTATCCTTGACAACCGGAATCCGGTTAAGACTATGGCTTGGATACTGATCTTGCTTTTTCTGCCCATTGTAGGTCTTGTCTTTTATTTTTTCTTTGGGCGCAGCCAGCGTCGCGAACGGATTATCGGGAGGAAGAGTTATGACCGTCTTCTCAAGAAGCCGATGGCGGAATACTTGGCGCAAGATTGCTCGGAAGTGCAATACGAATATTCCCGTCTTATCCGACTATTCCAGCATACCAACCAAGCCTTTCCGTTCGAAGGAAACCGGGTAGCCGTCTATACGGAAGGTTATACCAAACTTCAGTCTTTACTGCGTGAATTGCAAAAAGCGAAGCAGCATATTCACATGGAATATTATATATTTGAGGATGACGCTATCGGGCGTATGGTCAGAGATGTATTGATAGAGAAAGCCATGCAGGGAGTTGAGGTACGGGTGATTTATGATGACGTAGGTTGCTGGCATGTTCCCAACCGCTTTTTTGAGGAGATGCGTAATGCGGGTATTGAGGTGAGGAGCTTCTTGAAAGTCCGCTTTCCCTTATTCACAAGTAGGGTGAATTATCGGAATCATAGGAAAATTGTTGTTATCGACGGGCAGGTAGGCTTTGTAGGAGGAATGAATCTGGCGGAACGTTATATGCGCGGTTTCTCTTGGGGAATCTGGCGAGACACGCACATCATGATAGAAGGCAAGGCGGTACACGGTTTGCAGACGGCTTTTCTGCTTGATTGGTATTTCGTAGACCGTACTCTGATAACCGCTTCCCGTTATTTCCCGAAAATAGACTCTTATGGAAATTCACTGGTACAGATCGTTACCAGCGAACCTATCGGTCCTTGGAAAGAAATCATGCAGGGATTGACCGTAGCGATAACCGGTGCAAAGAAATACTTCTATATGCAAACACCTTATTTCTTGCCGACCGAACAAATATTGGCTGCTATGCAGACGGCGGCATTATCCGGAGTGGACGTACGTTTGATGTTGCCGGAACATGCCGATAATAGAATCACCCATCTTGGTTCCTGCTCCTACCTGGCTGATGTGATGCAAGCAGGTGTGAAGGTTTATTTCTATAAAAAAGGCTTCCTGCATTCCAAACTTATGGTTTCGGATGATATGCTTTCTACAGTAGGCTCCACCAATGTGGACTTTCGCAGCTTTGAGCATAATTTTGAGGTGAATGCCTTTATATACGATGTGAACACAGCACTTGAGATGAAGGAGATATTCCTGCAAGACCAACGGGAAAGCACGCAGATATTCTTAAAGAATTGGGTGAAGCGTTCGTGGAGACAAAAAGCGGTAGAGTCTATTGTCCGTTTGTTGGCTCCATTGCTGTAGCCCGAAAGATAGAGAAGTTCACGCTTCCATATACTCTCCTTTCTACAAAATACGGATTTTCCTCAAAATTATTGTCCTTTCCGTGCTCCAATACTAATAAGCCTCCCTCTTTGAGTAAATTGTTTTGGAAGATAAGTTCGGGGATTGTCTCCAGTTCCTTTAAAGCGTAAGGGGGATCGGCAAAGATGAAATCGAACTGCTCGCGGCTGCTCTTGATGAATTTGAATACATCCCCGCGTATCGGCAGGCATTTGTCTGTCTTCACCTCTTTCATTATTTGGGAGATGAACGCGTGATGAGCAGGTTCTTTCTCAATGCTGATTACACGGTCGCAGCCTCTCGATACAAGTTCGATACTTATGCTTCCGGTTCCGGCAAACAAGTCCAATGCACTGACTCCTTCTTCAAAGTCGATATAATTATTGAGTACATTAAACAGATTCTCTTTGGCAAAATCTGTTGTGGGACGTGCTTTGAATGTTCGTGGCACATCGAATCTTCTTCGTTTGTAAATTCCGCTGATTACTCGCATAAGATCATAACCTTTTATAATGTATTGAATATCACTAATGAAAAGCCAGTCTCCCCTGCTTGGAAGTAACAGTATAGTAACGACATTGATGAATCAGACTGTTTTGGTAGACTTTTCATGGTCAAAGATACAGATTCTTTTTGATATAGCAATATATATTGATTGGCGCTTACTTGTTACATTGAACACATTTGCTTACTTTCGCAGAAAAGATATTCCCCAATAGAATACAGCCCAAGTCTGACAGTATATCAATCGCCTGCCTCAATTGTGCTAAAAGAATAACACCAAAGTAGAATAAGATGGAACAACTCGAAGTAATACAGATCGTTTTCCTATTGATTTTATGTTTCAGTTGACAGATGAAAAAACGGAAATCAAAGACGGCCATACAAATAAACATGGGCATTATGCGTGCTTTTGTTGCTGTTCGTCAGTTACTGTTAAGTCCTCTTATCAATCCGGTACATGAACTACAGCGTGAAGTCAAGGAACTGAAAGAGTATATCGAAGAAGTGTTCGCAGACTACAACGACATCAATGACGACACTCGTATGCAATTGGAATTGATAAATCAGACATTAGCCGAATTGCAGGTGCAAAAAGCATTGGCAGACAAGCCGCGTAATCCTATTGGCTTCATTGCCCCTAAAAAGAAATAAAAAACAGACTGCCTTATCGTCTCTCCGTTAACCACCGGTTATTCGCATGTCAATAAGGCCTGCATATCAATATTAGTGGCAGGATTCATGATAAATACCTGTAATATAAACTTTTTCAGTTCACTCATCAGAGTTTCTTTATCCGGAAGCGTCCCGGTCAGATGCAGTTCGTCCCTTTCCTGATTGAACTCCAATTGTTTCCAGACATACAACAGATAATAAATGCGGTCCTCCGTATGCGTGCATTCAAAAGAATTGGTTAAAAGCAGATGTCCCCGTTCAAAACAATAAATGTCAATTGCTTCCCGACGTATGGAAACGTACATCTTTTTACTGTTTCCCAGCCTGCTCTTGACGGAGAAATAATCGATGAGCGGGGTAGATTGAGAATAGAAATGAGCTTCGGGGTATTGTTCGCTCAGAAAGGTATGTGCACTCTTGTCCATACCGAAAATGATAGCTACATTATTCTTTTTGAGAATATTGCAGATCACCGTCTCGTTTTCCCGTTTCTGATGATTGTGGTAAAATAGAAGTTCCGCCTGTTCCTCTTCAAACAACTCCAGTGGCACGATAGTAAAACGCTTATCAGCCATCATGATGTTAACTCGCTTGTAGGAGTGGTTTAGAAAGTCCGATTCACGGAAAGTAGCTTTCAGATTAGCAGTAAGAGACAGGGAAGTATCCGTCTCTTTCTCTATCGTCGACAGCGAATTATCGTGAATCGGGTTATAGATAGAAAAAGAAAATCCATCCGTACTAAGACGGATGGATAAAGTATATTGTTGTGATTTAGTAAAATCAATCATTATTCCCAGTTACCGGCACCATTGTTCGGAGTATCGATAGAACCTACCATCAAACCGCAGTATCTACCCAATTTGCTCTGAACATCTTTTAAGTTAATGATTTCCTGTTTGTCAAGACCACCTAGATAAGTTTCGTACGGAGCTTTTACTTCGAACAAGAATACAGGAGCACCGGATTTAGCGGTATCATTCCTAACATTCATTTCGAACTGAGCACCGTTTCCGTAAGGAATATATCTCATAGAGTCAGGATTGAATCCTTTAGGGAAGATAGTATCCATAACGGCTACCCACATAGTATCACGTTTGAAACCTTCGAGTCCCCATTTCTTGACTTCGTCATATTTGCCTGTCTTCTTGGCTTTGTTGATGATAGCCATTGCCTTCTTTTCAGTCAGTCCGTCTTCCAACTGCTTGTCTGTCAACATACCCATTTTCATTACGAACGGTAGTTTTTGATTTTTAACGAAGTCAATCAGCGTATCAAATTTGTCTGTATACATTCCGTGATTAAGCGTGCGGTATTCCTGCTGCGCTTTACGGATGTCAATCAAACGGGCAATGACTGCTTTTTCTCTGTCTTTTTTTGCGTTTTCAAAATTGATAGGACCCATGATACTGGCGTAGCAGATGTAAACCAATGCGGCAGCACAGAGCACCAATACAATATTAAATACTGTTTTCATGATAAATTATGTTTTTAGTTGTTATATTCGCATCGCAAAAATAGAATAAATATATTTAAATACGATAGTTCCTCGAACTTTTTTCTCGTACAAAAATGATAAATAACTATTTAGAAAGGCAAATTAAGGAAAATTTTCCTTACCAACCAACTTTAGAGCAAGAAATTGCTGTAAAATCTCTTTCAGAGTTCCTGTTATCTACTCTGGCGGATGAAGTTTTTATCTTGAGAGGTTACGCCGGTACCGGTAAGACATCTCTGGTCGGAGCATTGGTGAAAACGATGGATCAGTTGCAGCAAAAGTCTGTATTGTTGGCTCCTACGGGACGTGCTGCAAAAGTTTTTTCGGCGTATGCAGGCCATCCCGCTTTCACCATTCATAAGAAGATATACCGGCAACGGTCCTATTCCAACGAGCTTACTAATTTCTCCATAAATGACAATCTTGCTACAAACACCTTGTTTATTGTGGACGAAGCCTCCATGATTTCCAACGAAGGTCTGTCCGGCAGCGTGTTCGGTACAGGACGTTTGCTGGACGACTTGATACAATTTGTCTATTCGGGGCAGGGTTGCCGCCTTTTGCTGATGGGAGATACGGCACAGTTGCCTCCGGTAGGAGAGGAATTGAGTCCGGCGCTTTTTACCGATGCATTGAAAGGGTACGGGCTTGAAGTGCGTGAGATTGATTTAACTCAGGTGGTCCGTCAGGTACAAGAGTCCGGTATTTTGTGGAATGCTACCCGATTGAGGCAGTTGATTGTGGAAGACGAATGTTACTCTTTACCTAAAATACGAGTGAACGGTTGCCCGGATATAAAAGTAGTTTTGGGCACGGAACTGATAGAGGAGCTAACTAACTGCTATGACCATGACGGGATGGATGAGACAATCGTTGTTTGTCGTTCCAATAAACGCGCTAACCTATATAATAATGGGATACGTGCGCAAATCTTATGGCGTGAAGATGAATTGAATACGGGCGACATGTTGATGGTTGCCAAGAATAACTATTATTGGACAGAACAGTATAAGGAAATGGATTTTATAGCTAATGGTGAAATTGCCGTTGTCCGTCGTGTCCGTCGCACCCGTGAAATGTATGGATTCCGTTTTGCAGAGGTCACCCTGAGATTTCCTGACCAGAATGATTTTGAACTGGATGCTAATCTATTATTAGATACTTTGCATTCAGATTCACCAGCATTGCCGAAAGCGGATAATGACCGTTTGTTTTATACTGTGCTTGAGGACTATGCCGATATAGCCAATAAACGTGACCGGATGAAAAAGATGAAAGCCGATCCGCACTATAATGCCTTGCAAGTGAAGTATGCATATGCGGTGACTTGTCATAAAGCACAGGGCGGACAGTGGCAGAATGTGTTTTTGGATCAGGGATATATGACGGACGAGTGTTTGACTCCTGATTATTTCCGTTGGTTATATACAGCGTTCACGCGTGCGACGAAGACTCTGTATTTAGTGAATTATCCGAAGGAGCAGGTGGAATAGGTAATTTGAATAATAAACATGAAATTTAGTTGATGCTATACTTTCTTTGTTGTATTTGTATCACAAGATGGAGATGATTTCTCTTAAAGAAATGAAATGCACCCCAAAAGTTTTTTATCTAACTTTGGGGATGCATTTCATTACATGATTACTTCTTGATTAAATTATAGTTTAATCCGGTTGGATGTGCTTGTTGAAAGATTGTATGCGTATATAACCAAGTCTTTCCATCATCATTGGAACAGAATGGAATACATGTATAGCCTATATTAGGCTGAAATGGAAATGGTTTAAGAGTAATTGAACCGTCATTGTTTGTGAACATTTTGAATTCTCCATTACTTTCTGCTATTTTCCATGAGTTTACTGTGCTTCCCGGAGTAGCCCAATGCATTTTCCACATTAGCGGTTCTTCTGTGTCCGGATTATGAAGCATCTGGGGAATAGGAATTCTGATAGATATATTTTCTGCTATATATTCTGCAGTCAGTGGGTATTTTTCTAATAATTCACTGTAAGGAGCCCAACCATACACATAATAAGATTTATCTTTAATATTTTCTTCTATTCTTATTGTGAACTTCATCCCTGGACCTCGTTGATTCCAATTTCGTCCTGTCCAAGTAAATGACTGTACCGTTTGTATTTCCCATGTACCTAAATAGTAGTTATAATCTTTAATTGCGGTACTAGGTGAAGGAATGAAGTCTGTTCTTCCATATTCTTGTTTTGTCCAAACAATATTTTCTGAATATAATGCTTGTCCTATTTGATTGAATTTATCAATATAATTATTGCCTGCTTCTAGATTATACGTTGCGAAATATCCGTATCCTTCATCTTTTATTCGGGATAGATAAGCCGGATTAGGATTAAGTAGTGATATTTTGCTGAGATCTAATGCATAAGGACATTGTTTTACAATATTAATGTGGTTTAGTGTATTCCATAAATTATAATTCCCAAAAACAGTATAATCTAACAAATCATTTACATCCTTACCTTCAATGTCTCCTAATGGATAATTGATAGAAGGCTCACCATTTTCCTGTTTACACCAATATACCCCAATTTGTTTATCAGGCATTATTTGTCGGCACTCGTAAATCAGGCGGCTGTATTGCTCTTGTGATGGAACTACCAATCCGGGATGCCCTCCCACTTGTTCATAGTTTGACCATTCATCATCAAAGCTTATACCGTCAAATCCATAAATGTCCACATATGATTTTAGTTCTTTGGCAAAATCTTTAGCAGCTTCATCCCCTAAACTTCTCATGCCCGCCGGTGTATGGTCGCCTAAAATGGTTAAATGGACTTTTATTCCTTTTTGCTGTAACGGACGAATTAGCTTATCAGCATTCTCTAAAACGAAAGTTACTTGCGGATTGCAATGTACGTATGGCTTTCCCTCTTCATTTAAACGAATATTGGCGGCAAAAACATTGACTATATCGAAGAATGGTTTCTTACTGTTTTCCATGGTATATTCACCTGCATTCAATATATTTTCATTATTTACCTCTATGTAACAGATTGTTTTGACTCTTCCTTTTTCCGTATCAGGTAGAGTCGCTTGTGGAGTTACAAGATAAATATAAGATTCGTTATTGCTCGAAGTTTCAATTCCGTCAGAAGCAGTAGCTGATACTGCTACCGCATACGTTGTACCGATTGTACCTCCGGGTTGAATATCCAACTCTACAGAAGAGGATTTGCGCTTTCCGGCGGGAATGGTTGTTATTCCTTCATTTTCCAATGAAAGTTTATCTGTCGGATACATTGGATAGTTGGTGCCATTTACTTGATTGTAAGTATTTAGCGCTGACTCATCAACTTTAAATGTTACTGTGATGTCTTTATTGGTGGCTTTGTTCAGTTCAAAGTATAAATGTCCTGTACCATGCTTGTCACCATTAATGGCTATGGCAGTGAGAGCTTTTGCTCCGGCGGCTGATTTTACGTAGCCAAAATTGCCTTCTATATTACCAAATGAGTTATTTTCAGATGATATAGTAATGTCATCTTCGCAGGCGGTAAATACGTTACTTGTACAGGCAAGTAGCGCAATCCAAAAAGATGATTTGATAAATCTTGTATATTTCATGACTTAATTCTAATTAAAATTGTTGATTATTAATCCTCTTTAGCCGGAAGAGCTACGTCTACCCAAGTCAGTGTTGAAGAAGGGGTTGCATTATTACCATTTACGGAATAATCTTTTATTTCATCAAGACCGTCATTCAGTTTCCAATACGCTACTAATCCTTCAGAGTTAGGATCTACTTCGTATGCATGATCTTTTGCATTAATTTCTTCTTCACTTAATACACGGTTCCAAATTCGTACTTCGGCAATATCAGCATCTAACCAACGTTCATTATTGTATGAATAACCTATCCAGAAGCAACGTGGTTTGCCATTAGATTCGTCAGAATGAGGAATTCCCCAGTTAATAGCGCCAATATTCATTGGACTATTAGTAACTAATTCTCCATTGTAGTAAGCCTTTAAATTTTTTGCTTCAGCGTCATAAGTGATGACAATGTGTAACCATTCTTCCAATGGTACATCCCGATTAATGTGTATGTTTGTAGCACTTGAGGTTCCTGCTATTTGCAAGTGGTTCGCTGGCACGCCATCATCACCGAATCGGAATAGGAATTTGCCTTCAATTCCCATTAATGTACTAATGTTATGGTCAAAGCTGTGTGGGCGAATTAATGCTTCTGCTGTCATCATTGTTAAATTGTTAACTACTTCAGGATTTTTCCATTCTACATAGATATTGTTTTCTTTAATATTCGCTACTTTATTGATGAGTGACGCTCCTTTAAATACATAATAGAAAGTTTGTGCTGAAGCTAAAATGCCAATATTAGCATTGTCTATACTGACGGGGAGTATGTACACTTTGTCAATATTCAATTGATTAATTTCTTTGAAGTAGACTGTGATTGGTGCGGAGATGACACTTCCTGCAAATATTTTTCCTTCCGTATTTGAGAAAGAGTAATGTTTTTCAGGCAACATTTCCACATCATTTGTATAGTAGATATCTTTGTAAGCAGATACTAATGCAGGGTCTACTTTGATTGTAAAATTAATATCACTTTCTTCCGGTTTTGCAATTTCCAACTGGAAAGTACGTTCGTCGGATTCTATGTTAGATTTGACTAAGATGTTTTCAGGACTAACAGAACTCATGAAAATATTATTGGAGAAGTTTTCCATATCATCATTGCATCCTGTAGAGATGAAAGTCAATAATCCTAACGTAATGCCATATAATTTTTGTAGTTTCATAATAGTTTAATTATTTGGTGGGGGCTGGATTCATTATATTAATAGTCTTTTTCACATTGTGGTAATTCCCGCTTGTTTGATAATAATCATTTTGGACATTATTAATAGCTATGCCACATTTATCATATTCTTGAGTATCTGCTGTTATCCAATAAGCGGTTTCAATAATAGCCCTTTCTGTGCCTATGAAGCCTGTACTTGTGTCAGACGTGTCTAAAGAAGGAGTTGAAACAGCCATGATGAAACGGTCTGTTGGTACTCCTGTTTCCAAACAGTCTTGAATGGCAAGAGTAAATTTATTTTTATCTGTTACTTGGTACATCTCTATGATGAGATGAAGGAATTTGGATAGAATATTCTTATCTACTACATTTTGAGGCTTTCCCTGTAAAGAGAGGAATTTTCCCTCATTTTTATTAATCCAGTTTAATGCAGCATTGAAAAAGATATTTTGACTGGCAGTGTAAGCAGCTTTATCTTCGGCTGTCATATATTTCGGATTTTGTCCGATAAACTTTAGTATAATTCCATCAAAGGGGGCAGCATATGCCAATTGCTTTTCTATTTCTTTTGAAAGAAAAGAGTCAAATGTATTTTCATTTTCAGCTTCTGATTGGGTAGAAATAATGTCCTCATATTGCTTATGTATCTCATCATAACTGATGGCGTAAACTACTTTTGTACCCTTTTGTTGTAAAGTCATTATTTCTTCTTTTTCAAAAGCTGCCAACTCTGAAGGATACATCAAACCGACAATATCAATGCTGTCAGGTAGGCTTGTTATATGTTGTGCATAACTGGAAGGATTCTTTTCGCTATTATCAAACCACGCGTACACTTTTTTATGTTCCGTATCGGCTTTGTATTGGCGTAAGTTCTCCAAGTACTTGGTATATAACTCAGGATTCTGCTCCTGAATATTGGGTTGTTTGATATCTATACCTTCAATATCTGTCCAATCACTGCATGCTCCTAATGTGAAGCTTGTCGCAAAGAACAATAAGGTTGCTATTTTAAATTTATTCTTCATAATATTTAGATTTTATTCATTTGACAATCTAGGATTGCAGTCCCACCATATGTGAGTCGACATTTTATCTCCTCCTGGTAACGTACTGACAATTTGCTCTACATTAACTTTATTCGTATTATATTCTTGTTGCGGATATTTCAACCGACGGGCAAATTTACCTTCAGCAATCTCGTTGCTTTTGTTATTAGGAGTGGATAGCAATCTGGGATAACCGGTTCTGCGGAAATCTGCCCATCCTTCCAGACTTAACGGGAAATTTGCAATCCATTTTTGCGTAATGATACGTTCCAGATTAACTTCATTGTCAGCTCCTGACCATTTTACAGGAACTGCGCTTCCCGGTAATGTTACAGTATATGTGTCTTTAGGATCTTTATAACTGCTAGGTGCTGTCGTTCCTTCCAAATAGCTTTCTACGTTACTAACCCCATGTTGACCAAATGACAAACGGATACCTGCTTTATAATAATTTTCCGGTGTGTCTTTGGTATCCCATCCCAACAGGGCAGCTTCTGCTCTCAGGAACATAACTTCGGCAGCATTCATCCACATTAATGGTGCTGTAGCCGCAACATTCATATTTGAATACATTTTGGCATCAACAGCAGTATGCTCGTTTCCAATACGTAAACCATGATAACCGTTTGTTATCGATGAACCGGCAAATGTGCTCTTCAATGCATAAACAGAGCGACGGGGATCTTCATAAGCATTCATGTATGTAAGTAAGTCGGCACCGATTCTGGAGTCTCCCCAACCGAAAATAGTATAAAACGGATTGAGGGAAACTTTCATAAATGCATTATCGTCATTATTCTCCATTACACCAACCTGACCATTTTCCGTACTGATAGCTTCTTTTACCATTTGTTCTGCCAATGTAGCATCCGCATAGCGAATACGTATAGCCATACGCAGTTTTAGTGAATTGGCAAACTTTATCCACTTTTCAACTTTACCACCAAAGACTTGATCAGCATTCGGAGAAAAGTCATTTGTACGGTTGGCGGTCAAAGTAGTGATGGCATCAGATAATTCCTGAAACATTTTGGTGTAGACATCCTTTTGTGTGTCAAAAGGAGCTGTCAGTTTACCATCCTGTCCTACCTGTGAATAAGGAATAGGACCATACACATCTGTAACACGAACGATAGCTGTTACTTTTAGCACTTCCGCTACTGCCAATGGGATAGGATCGGTAGTGGATTTTTTTACTTCTGCAAGATTGGAGTAAATTTCAGGCATGATATCCAGATAGACCTTTCCGTTCCAATCTTCTGACTGATTAAAATATGAGAACGAATTTCCCCATGTTTTAGAGTCTGCCATATAGCCGCTGAAAACACCGCCCAACAAACATTCGGAGAACTGTGCCAGATGTTCTCCTACAGGCACGATTACACTTTGCATACCCACGAGTGCTGCCCCCAATTTGTGGGCATCCCGTTCCATTTCGTCATCGGTCACTTCGTATGGGTTTTTATTATAATCCATATAATTGTCTGTACAGGAAGTTATTGAGGTTATAGTCAATCCTCCTAACAGAAATAATTTTATAATTGATTTATTCATTGTACTTTAATAAAAGAGGTTAAAACTTGAATCGAACGTTGAATCCTAAGCTGCGTGCGCTGGGAGTCATGAAGTTATCAATCCCTTGGTAATAGTTGCCGGTAGTTGCGACCGCTTCAGGGTCAAATGGTGCTTTACAATACAACATCCAAAGGTTACGTCCTACCAATGATACCGTGATGTCTGCAATTCCCCATAATTTATTTTTAGGAATAGTGTATCCAATAGACGCTTCCTGCAAACGTACATTAGTTGCGCTATATGTATAGTATTGGGGAATACCGTTCTGTGCTCCGACAACCGAATACCATTTTTGTGCATTAATCACATCACTGCCATTTACGGTAACTCCACCGAAATCGCGTGCGGCAGCCGAAGCTTCAGATACTCCGTAATAGTCAAGATAAGACTGAGTTGCAGAATAAACAATGCCGCCAAAACGTGCTGAAAGCATAAAACCGAAGTTCAGATTCTTCCATTTGAAATCGTTACGCCATGAAAGATTGCATTTAGGGAATACACTGCCTAACTTAATATCTTCTGATGCTACACTGGCAACTTCTCCTTTTTCATTCACATATATGTTGCCGTTACCATCACGTTGCAGATCTTTAATGGAGTAAAGGTCTCCTAAGCTGCCACCTTTTTTCAGAACAAATTTAGCATCTCCCAAGCCACCTACTTCTAAACGATCCAATGTTATGATAGCACCTGTTTCCGGATGTTTGTAATTTTCCATCAATTCAAGTATTTCATTTTTGTTGGCACTGAAAGTAACAGTGGAACCCCATCTGAATTTTCCATTCCAATCGTTGTCGTATCCTAAAGATAACTCGATACCCTTATTGCGTACACTACCTGTTTGTACATAAATTGTAGAATATTGAGAAGACACTGAGATGTTTGGTTCGAATGTCTGGTTATATGTCTTAGTTGTGTACAATCCTAAGTCGAAGTTGAAATGGTCAAGGAAACGTGCAGTAATACCTATTTCCCATGAATTTGTCTTTTCCGGCTTTAATTCATACATTGGATAATGAGTCTTTACTGCCCATTTTTGTGCTTTCTGATCCCATTCGTATGTAGGATTTGCCAGAAAACGTGGGAAAGGAAGACCTACTGAAGCATAGGAAGCCCTTAACTTCAAGAATGAAATCTGTTTAGGCATCGGTAACAGCTCTGACAAAATCACCGAACCACCAATAGAAGGATAGAAGAAAGCACTCTTTACAGAATTCGGACCAGCTAATTGTGAAGGCCAGTCTGTACGTCCTGTCAATGTCAGATAATAGGTACTTTTATATCCTAATTCTACACTGGCGAAAATAGATTGTGTCTGTTCACGATAACCGGATTGCGAGCGTTTGGTCTTGTCATTATCCAAATGGAAAACATTGAATACATTGGCGATACCTTTTGTATCACTGATAGGACCTTCATTGCTAAATACATCTTGCCGCATATCTGAATAAGATGCACCGAGATTAGCTTGCAGGCTTAATACTTCTTTAAATGTTTTGTTAATGTTGACCATGAAGTCTGCATAAGTCTGTTTGTCATTGGTTTGGCTGATTCCATAAAGACCGTTCTTTGAATTTTCTACCAGAATTTCATTACTGGTTGCATATAATTTACGAGTATATTTGGAATCTGAATTGTCAACACGTACACGTCCTGAAACGCTTAACCAATCCAATATCTTGTAATTTAACGCTGCACTCAGCATGTAACGATCTTTATCCGTTTCGCGTAAGTTGCGATAAGCAATCCAATAAGGGTTTTGCCCGGTTAAGCCGGAAAAATCTTGTGGCCAATATTGAGTATAGATTTTACGTGTGGTATCATAACGTTCGTACATCTTAATATCATTCCAATCATCACCACGAGGGAATAAGTAAGCAGTGACGAGAGGATTGGAGTAGGTTCCCTGATTAACCATATTACGATCGTTCTGCTTGACGTAATTAGCGCTTACATCCAAAGTCATTTTATCTTTCAGAAAAGAAGTTGTGTTGCGGAATGTAAAATTATAACGATTATAATCATTATTCGGTACCATGCCGTCAGAGTTTATTGCACTTGCAGAAAAGTAAGTTTGATTACGTTCTGTTCCTGTAGAAAGAGCAACAGTTTCGGTCGTAACAACTCCCGTTTGTAAGAAATCATCTACGGGAGAATATCCCATATAATTCGCAGAATTCAATTTATGTCCCCAACTTTTTTCTACCGAAGAAGTATTGGACAGTAAATCTCCCGTGCCGTAGCGGTTCTGAAACTCCGGCATTCTGAAAGGACGGAGGAATTCTGTGTTTTGACTTACAGTTAATTGCAAACGTCCTTCTTTTCCTTTTTTAGTCGTGATAACAATAGCTCCATTGGCAGCATGGCTTCCATATAGTGCAGCTGCAGCAGCACCTGTTAATACTGACATTGATTCGATATCTTCCGGATTAATATCAGCAATAGCTTCTGTTGTTCCTTTAGAGTCATTTTCTTGACCACCTTCACTTCCTAAGTTAAACATGGGAACACCATCAATGACATATAATGCATTACTGGATTGATTGATGGCTTTTGTTCCACGCATCACAACCTTACTTGCACCACCAACACCAGAAGATGAACTATTGATAGTGACACCTGCTACTTTACCAGATAAAGCATTAATAAAGTTGGCATCTTTATTGGTGAGAAGTTCATCACTTTTTACTTCTTGTACATTATAACTCAAAGCTTTAGTTGCTCGTTTAATACCTAAAGCAGTGACAACAACTTCATCGATTACTTGTGTGTCATCCATTAATGTTATATTCAACGAAGTCTGACCGTGTAATGGAACTTCTTGGGTTTTGTACCCGATATAGGAATATACAATAATAGGATTGTTGCTCTTTGTAGTAACTTTGTAATTACCGTCCAAGTCGGTGATTGCACCGTCAGTTGTACCTTTTACCAAAATGCTGACACCAATCAATGGCTCTCCTTTTGAATCTAAAACCTGCCCTGTTATGGTGCGTTCTTTTCCTACTTGTTGTTGATTAGAATTGAGATCTTCTTTTTCCGATAAATAAATTATATTATCATCTATCTTATAAGTGACATCCTTATTATTTAAAAGCTTGCTCAGAACTTGTTCTAATGAAGCGTCTTTTACCTTGAGAGGATCAACAGTGATAGTTGATAGTTTGTCATTGTAGAAAAACTGATACTTGGACTGAGACTGAATTTGTTTGATTACAGCTCCTAGAGTTGTACGGGGAGTTGATAAGGTCAGCTGTGCAGTAGCCCATTGTAAAGGAACTGCCATAAACAGGAGAATCAATAAAGTCCGAAATAGCTTTGGCTTTCGAAGCGAATGTTTGCTTTCCATACATTTAATTTAATGGTTATACTTTTATTAAACTCTACAAAGAAGAGTGTCGACTATCTCTCCTTCTGTTAATAAAACAATGCTAATATAATAAACACTTAGTCTTATTTCTCATTTTTTTTAGAAAAATGAAAAATATCAGAAATCTTCTAGGGCTTTAGAGGCTTTTCTTACCAAGTACTTGGAGAACTTACGCCAATACAAAGCCGATGCGGAACATGAAAAAGTGTACGCGTGGTTTGATAATAGCGGAAAGAATCCAGTCAGCCGTGCGCAACATCTTGTCGATTTGCCCGATAGTCTTGATGTTGTATCCTTGTTATGTCCGGATAACTTATTGGATTGGGAAATAAGAGAAATGGCAGAAATCCGGATGAAAAAAGATACGAAAGTGATTTATGACATAAGTTTTGATTCTATAAAAGTAGCCTATAATAGGCAGCAGGGGAGTCTCTTGAATGTAGAGCCTGTATCGGAAAGGTTTGAGGATTTTCTGATGGATTCTTTGTTGAATGCGTTGAAGATTATGCAAAAATACAATTATGATGGTATTTGTGTAAGTTACACGGGGCGTAAAAGTACTCATATGACTGAAGAGGAAAGGAATGAATACATAATGAATGAGAGTCTGTTTACGGGAATCATAAAGGATTGGCACATTCGGAATTCAGGTAAACTGCTTTCATTCAAGGGGAAACCCCAGAATCTGTATTTTAAAACCTTTTTGAAGGAGTGTGATATTATTTGGGTATTGGGAACACAAGTCACTAATAAAGATATGCTCACTTATGAATATTCTCTTGCAACGGCGGAAGGTGTGGATGATATTCCGGTAGGAATGATAGTCTCTATGCCATCGTTGGACACTTCCGATAAAATAACCGGATATCTGGGAAGTGTACTTGCAGTTGATGTCGTTGCCGAATGGGCGATATTGCCTCAAGGAGGAAAACAGGTGGGAGGTGTCGGGATTCATAACGTCTCAAATGATTACTTCTATGCGGATAAAAACTATAAATATACCAAGAAAATAATTTCATCGCTTAATCCGTCAGTTAAATAAAAGGAGATTTTTAATATGAAGAAATATAACTTAATTTTCAGTCTTTTTGTATTGTTGCTGGCTGTGAATGTAATATCCTGCCAGGACGATGCCGAGAGTTTTGACAGCAAGGTGATTACCGGAGATGTGTCCAAAAAGGTTGCAACACATTTGCTTAAACCCGGTGTAGACGAAATGTTGCAGACTTTTCAGGCTACCATTCCTCAGCCGGTGGAGAGTGATATACATATTGTATATAAGGCAGAACCGTCATTGGTTACAACATATAATGAGATTTATTATGATGCAGCTGTTGCGCTGCCGGAGGATTACTACGAAGTAAAAGAGTCGAATGTCATAATTAATAAGGGAAGTGTTGTTTCTACTGATGTTGTATTGCATTTTAAGGACTTGACGGCGTTGAACAGTAATTTGGTCTATGTATTGCCTGTAACTGTAGCTGAGTCTGATTGGGAACTTTTGGAAAGCGCACGTACAGTTTATTATGTATTTAAAGGTGCTGCATTAATCAACACAGTGGCCAATATAAAAGAAAGAAGGTTGAAGCCGAATTTTCTTCATGCCGGTGTATTGATAGGCTTGAAGACAATAACGGTAGAAGCACTTGTTCGTGCCGATGAACTGAATAATAAAATCAGTACTTTGATGGGTGTGGAAGGAGGATTTCTTCTTCGTTTTAGCGATCAGGGGCTTCCGGGAAACCAGCTTCAACTTGCTACAGGTGCAGGGAATGCAACAAATTCTAATTGGACTATAGAAACGGGAAAATGGGTGCATATAGCTTTTACTTATAATGGTAATACCGGGCGGTCTGAAATGTTTGTGGATGGTGTCTCAAGAGGATATGGAAATAAGACCCTTCGTACCACAGTAAATTGGGGATACTCTTATCCGGTGGAAGATGAAACAGAGCTTAAACGCGGTTTCTGGATTGGTTATTCTTATGAAGCTGCTCGTTATTTGGATGGTGATATTTGTGAATGCCGTATTTGGAACCGTGTTTTGACAGCGGAGGAAATTCAGGCAAAGAATCATTTTTATTATGTGGATCCAAAGTCGGAAGGTTTAGTTGCTTATTGGAAATTTGACGAAGGGCAAGGAGTGAGTATAACTGATTATGCAAATGAAAACAATCTTACCGCCAATAAGGATTTGATATGGAAGCCTCTTGAATTACCAGAGAAAAATCAATAATATGAATAAAAAATGAAGAATATGAAATATCTGAATCTATTTAAATTACAATATATGGTAATCCTGATATTGGGATGCCTGTTTATCTCTTCCTGTACGGAAGAGGATATGACAGTGGGTACTGTTGATGAAAAAATATATGAATTTCATGATGAATTATTAGGGTATTTGACAGACGACAAGGGAAAACAATTGTCTTCAGATGTTGAGTTCAGATTGTCCGGTGATTTGTCATTGTATCTTAATCTGACGAAAAAAACAACATCAGATTGCACCGTATCTGTTGTTTATGATGAAAATGTGCTTGAGGAGTATAATGCCAGAAATTCTTCTTCGTATGAATTGCTTCCCCGGTCACAAGTGATATTGCCGGAGGAAGCGGTATTGGAAGTGAAAGCCGGTGAAAAGAAATCGTCTCCGTTTCAGATTTCTTTTGTTTCAAATGGTGAACTTTCAGTTGACAATAAATATGTTGTACCTTTGAAAATAAATGTGACTTCCGGCAATTTGAATTTGGTGCAAGAGGAAAATACTTGGTTGATTTTTGTTACAGATAAGACCGGTATGCCTGATTGTAACAAAGCAAGTGGTTTTAAGATATTCAGTTGTATGGAGGTAAATGATACTAACCCGCTCAATAATTTAAGCTTTACATTAAAAAATAGTAAGAAACTGTTGATTGACGCTTTGATTATGTTTTCGGGTAACATGATGTATAATAGAGAGACCGGACAGGTTACGATGAAGTATAATGGTAATGTTCAGGCGTTATTAGATAAATATGATCATTATTTGAAGCCGCTACAGGATCGTGGCATGAAAGTGCTTATGGGCATAATGCCCGATCATGATGGTTCGGGATTATGTAATTTGGCACCCGAGACTTGCCGGGACTTTGCTTTGGAAATCAAGGCAATGTGTGATGCCTATAATCTGGACGGTATTTTCTTGGATGAAGAATATGCTGATTATAGCATATATGACTTATATTTGACGGTTCCTGGATTTGTCAGACCAGCAGCGTCTGCCTGTTCGCGTCTTGCTTATGAGGTGCATAAACTTCAACCGGAAAAGGATATTATGATATATGCTTATAGTACTATTTATAGTTTACCGGCTATTTATGTGGATGGGCGTACAGTGCAATCCGGCGAATATGTAACTTATGCAGTTCGGGATTATGGTATAGCGGGTGATATGAGCTATTCTTTTCCGGGATTGCCGAAGAGCAATATGGGATTATATTCACAAGAATATACCGGTAAATTTATAGCTAGTAAGGCTAATCTGCAATGGATGGTTGATGGAGGATATAAAACGCACATGATTTTTGCTATGGATCCGTATAGACTAAATTTTGAATATCAACAGTTACCTTCCATGCAAGATATTGCAAAAGTCTTTTTTGATGATGAACTTGTGTATGATGGAGTGAAATATCCTAAGGATTGGGAATAATATTATATGTGAAAATAAAATAGATATGACTATGAAGATTATATATAAAACCATGTTACTGAGTGTCGTGGTGCTGTCGTTTTTCAGTTGTGGTAATGATGATGAACCGGGTATAGATACACCGCCTTCGAATCCCGAATTGATGGTTGCTGAAGATGCATTGTTTGTGAGAATCGGAGAAGATACTGGCGCCGAGCTTGAAGTATTACAAGGTGGTGGAGAATACAACGCTTTTTCGACTAATGAGAATATTGCAAAGACGGAGGTTGTGGACGGAAAGATCATGATAAAAGGTATCAGTATTGGCAAAACTTATATCGTGGTATCCGATAAGAATGGTTATTATGAAAAGAAACCGATACTGGTGGGCCTTACTGATGTGATAGAATTGGATAAAACAGAAGTGAAGATTGAATCTCTCCTTAATATGTCGGTATATGCAACAGTTAATATAACAAAGGGTAATGGTGGCTATAAAGTTGTGTCTGATAATCCGAAAGTAACTGTTTCTGTTTCGGAAAACGGGGCGATTACCATAATGGGAAAACCGGAAGACATAGAAACTCCTACAACTGCACTTGTGACTGTTACTGATGCTATAGGTATTACGTCTGTATTCGACGTTTGCATATCAGCACATCGTACTGATGTCCTAAAGTTAGATGAGACTAATGTGGAAGCTGAAGGGGCTGTCGGGAAGGCTTTTTCTGTAATGATAAATGTTGTAGATGGTAATGGTGGTTATAAAGTAGTATCCAATAATCCGGAAGTATCAGTATCTGTAACTATGTCAGGAGCGATTAAGGTCACAGGAATACTGAAAAGTGCAGATACGGATCTTGTTGCTACAATTACAGTTACTGATATTCTTAATTTGAAAGCGACTTGTCAAATACGCATAATACCAACAGATAATCCTTATACTGAAGAGGAAATTCAGACTATTCTTTCCAATAGTTCGCGTCGTTATTATTTAGATGATAGGGACATGATTACGCCAGGATGGAAGGTTAATTTTAAAAATGTACAGCAAAACATGAGGATAACTTATGGATGGGAATATTATGATTATCACTTCTTGTTGACATTCGGTAATGATAGGAGTGAAGGGAAAAAGATAGATGCTACTTTCTCATGTTATAATTACTATTACCCTAGCTTTATAATTTACGAGGAGGAACCTGTTGTTTTGGAAATTATAAAAAATAACGGAAGCCGTATATGGGGAGTATTCTCATTTACTAAAGATGCTGTACTGCATAGAGGGTATTTTTGTGATTCAATTTAGTTGAAATTATAAGATAAATAAAAACTTCTGCATCGGGAAATCTCCTTTTTCTTTGTTCTGCATGCAAACAAAGAGAAAGGAGATTATTGTGTTCTATTTGTTTCTTATTTACTCCAATACCAAAGAAAAGACGCTTTTAATAGCGTTCTATTTGAGACCCGGGTCTCATCACCTTTGACACCCGGGTCTCAGGTATGCCAACACCCGGGTGTCAGTACCATTGAGACCCGGGTGTCAGATAGATTGTTTATGTAATAGGGGAGAATCTAAATTATATCAGGTAATCTCTTTCCTAACGAGACAGAAGGCTGAAACCAGAATGGTTTCTTTTAATAAGAATTATTTCTCTTTAGAGAACGAATAAGGCATATCTTCCTCTTTCGTGCCTCTTTCCGTATTCGGGTGGTTGCTCATATCTACTTTGATAATACCACCTTTGAATAAATCTCCGTGACAAAGATAATTCTTGGTATAATCTGTTCCGTTGAAACTCATGGAGTTAATATAGACATTCTTCTTGCTGTTGTTCGGAGCGTCAATCACCAGGCTGTTGCCGTTTTCAAAATGCAGTGTGGCTTTCTTGAATAGCGGAGCACCTATGATATATTCGTCCGTTCCCGGACAAACAGGGTAGAAGCCCAATGCGGAAAATACATACCAGGCGGAAGTCTGCCCGTTGTCTTCATCACCGCAATAGCCGTCCGGTGTCGGAGTGTACATCCTGTCCATAACCTGACGCAACCAGTATTGAGCTTTCCAAGGCTGGCCTGCGTAATCGTATAAATATATCATGTGTTGGATGGGCTGGTTGCCATGTGCATAGTTCCCCATATTCATAACGGTCATTTCGCGGATTTCATGAATCACCTGTCCGTAGTAGCTTTCATCGAAAACGGGAGGTACAGCGAATACGGAATCCATCATAGTAATAAATTCATCTTTCCCGCCCATCAGGTCAATAAGTCCTTGAGGATCGTGAAATACAGACCAAGTGTAGTGCCAACTGTTGCCTTCCGTAAAGGCGTCACCCCATTTCAGCGGAGAGAACGGAGATTGGAATGTACCGTCCGCATTGCGTCCGCGCATCAGTTTAGACTCCTTGTCGAAAAGATTCTTGTAGTTCATGGCACGTTTTGCGAAGAGGTTAATCTCTTTCTTCGGGCGTTTAAGTTCTTTTGCCAGTTTATAAATGCACCAGTCATCGTAAGCGTATTCCAAAGTGCGGGCAGCGTTCTCATTGATTTTTACGTCATACGGAACATAACCCAGTTTGTTGTAGTATTCATGTCCTAGGCGTCCTGTTGAAGAAACTTGAGGATGAACATTCTCTGTCCCGTGAAGCAAACCCTCATACAAGGTTTTGATATCGTCTACTCTGACGCCTTTCATATAGGCATCCACTAAGATGGAAGCGGAGTTATTGCCCACCATACACCCTCTGTGTCCGGGACTTGCCCATTCGGGGAAGAATCCGCTTTCTTTGTACGTATTGATAAGTCCTTCCTGCATTTCCTTGTTGATGGAAGGATACATCAGGTTCAATAATGGGAACAGGCAACGGAATGTATCCCAAAAACCTGTGTCGGTATACATATAACCCGACAATACTTGTCCGTTGTACGGGCTGTAGTGAATAGGTTTTCCTGCTGCGTCCAGTTCGTAGAATTTACGCGGAAAGAGTAAGGAACGGTACAGACATGAATAGAATGTACGATATTGGTCAAGATTTCCACCTTCCACTTCTATCTTGCCCAAAACCTGATTCCAAGCTTCTTTCCCTTTCTTGGCTAGCTGTTCAATATTGTCTTTGCCCAACTCTTTCATATTGGTGGCAGCCTGCTCGAAGCTGATAAAGGAAGAAGCGATGCGGGCGTGCACCTGCTCACCTTTATGTGTACGGAATCCGATAATGGCTCCGGCATGATCAGTCGTTTGTTCTGCAACGTTTTCGTGCAGATTGCCGTTGGCTACCGTTGCTTTATAAGTAAAGGGCTTGTCGAACTCGATGATAAAGTAATTCTTGAAGTTCTCGGGAACTCCTCCGCTATTGCGGGTAGTATAGCCGATGATCTTGTTTTCTTCGGGAATCACCTTGATATATGAACCTTTGTCGAAAGCGTCTACCACAATATATGAATGATCGTTTTCCGGGAAAGTAAAACGGAAAAGAACGGCACGTTCCGTCGGTGTCATTTCTGTCACTATATCATGTTCGGCAAGATATACCTTATAATAATAGGGAGTGGCTGTTTCTCCTTTGTGAGCAAACCAACTGGCGCGTTTTTCTTCATCAAACACGGGTTTTCCGACTATCGGCATGATGGAGAATTGTCCGTAGTCATTAATCCACGGGCTGGGCTGGTGCGTTTGTTTGAAACCGCGAATCTTATTGGCAGTATAGGTGTATTGCCATCCGTCTCCCATTTTTCCTGTTTGGGGAGTCCAGAAGTTCATTCCCCAAGGACGGGCGATGGCGGGATAAGTGTTACCTGTTGATAACTCAAAGGAGGACTGCGAACCCATTAGCGGATTGACATACTGTGTCCAGTCTTTCGCTTTGGCAAAGAGTGTACAACCAAGTACACAAGCAATTAATAATATTCTTTTCATGGTATATGTGTTTTGTTATTAGGTTTGTCGGTCATACTGATTTCCATTGTTCCACCATTTGCTATATCCTGATGATTGAAGAATGGAGTATCCAAAGATTTGCCGTTCAGTGATATGCTTTCAATGTATTTATTCTCTTTGGAGTTGTTTTTAACTATTATACTGAATGTCTTATCTTCGGGCAGATTGATCACTGCTTTGTCGAAAGCTGGACGTCCGATAGAATATACCGGTTTTCCGGGACATACCTGATAGAATCCCATGGAGTTGAGAACGTACCAGGCAGACATCTGACCGCAATCCTCATTACCGGATAATCCATCTACACTGTTGGCATACTGACTACGATAAACACTATCCACCAATTCTTGAGTTCTCCATGGACGGTTCACGTAATTGTATAAATGAATCACATGATGGCTGGGTTCGTTGCCATGTGCATATTGACCGATAAGTCCGCTAATGTCTGACGATGTTGTTTCGCCTTCGAGTGATGAATCGGCTGTGAATAACGAATCGAGTTTCTGAACGAATGCGTCTTCTCCACCCATCAGATTGACCAGGCCCTCTATATCGTGAGGTACAAACCAAGTCCATTGCCAGGCTGTTCCTTCACAATAATCATCGTTGCGATGGGTTGATGCACGCGGATTGAATGGTGTGCGCCATTCACCTTTCGAATCAAGTCCGCGCATGAAACGAGTTGATTTGTCGAAATAGAATTCGTATGCTTTGGCAAAACGTTCGTATTTGGCTTTGGATTCAAAATCGTTCATAGCTTCTGCGAAGATAGAAATACACCAATCGTCATATGCATACTCCAAGGCTTTGGCTACGGATTCGTTTTCGCGGTCGCAGGGAATATACCCAATCGCATTTTTATAATATTTCGCTTTCGGCATGAGATGAGGCAGTACCAAGTCCGGGCATTTGATACCGGTGGTATCATATTCGGCTGCACGCAGACAGGCTTTATAGGCTTCTTTTGCATCGAAGTTACGGTATCCTTTCATGTAAGCATCCACTATGACGGGAACAGCATGATAGCCAATCATGGTGCCTGTATAGTTGGAAGCCAAATCCCACATCGGGTATATTCCGCCTTCCTGGTGCTTCTTTATCAGTGAATTGATAAACTGGTTATTCAGATCGGGGTCGATAATCGTCATCAACGGGTGCAATGCACGGAAGGTGTCCCATAAGGAAAATACTGTATATACGGGATTGACGGTATCTCCCTGATGTACTTCGAGATCCATACCTAAATAACGTCCGTCTGCATCGCTGAACAGATTCGGGCTGATTCCTGTGCGATAGAGAGCGGAGTAGAAGATGGTCTTGGCTTCCTTGTCGGAAGTTGTAATATCAATTTTCGACAGATATTGATTCCATGCCTGGCGTGCGTCTTTGCGTACTTTATCAAAATCCCATCCGGGAATCTCTGATTCGACATTCTTGCGTGCACCTGCTATGTCGACGGCAGAGACGCCTACTTTCGCAAGTATTTGTTCATTCTTCTTTGTATTGAAATGCAACAGGGCTTTGCAGACAGGAAGACGTTTGCCGTCGTCCATGGTGATAGAGTCTGTTATCAATGTGTAAGAGAACGGTTGGGAGAATTTGGCATAGAAATTAATATATTGGTCGAAAGCCCAATAGGTCGTTTTCTTATGTCCGCATATTTCCGTGTCACTGATTACTTCTATTTCCATCTCCGAGTTTGTCTGTCGTTGCAGGCTGTAATCTAAATCGATGATTAAGCCGGATTCCGAACTTTCGGGGAAAGTATAACGGTGGATAGCGCCACGTTTGGTGGCTGATATTTCAGCTTTTACCTGGTAAGTATCTAGAAAAACAGCATAATATCCCGGTTCGGCTACCTCATTTTCGTGAGAAAAAGAAGAGGCATAGGCTAGTACTTGACTTTGAGGATCGGTAGTCAGGTATTGTTGTTTGCCTACAGTTGGCATGAACAATACGTCCCCATAATCACAGCACCCTGTGCCGCTGACATGTGTGTGGGAGAAACCATTGATTGTAGAATCAGCATAATAATAACCGGAACAGGCGTCCCAACCGTCAATCCGGGTGTCCGGACTGGGCTGAATCATGCCGTGGGGAACTACTGCGCCGGGAAAAGTATGTCCATGTCCACCGGTACCGATGAAAGGGTTGACGTATGCACTATAGTCTTTTACGTTAGTGGGGGCTGTGCAGGAGCTAAGTGTAAATAAACCTCCTAAACATCCTACTAGAAGGAATGTTTTTAATTTCATGGTATTAATAGCTTTTTAGTTTCACACCTTATATTTCTTATTTAGGAGAAATAAAGATATTGTTTCCGACAATCTTATAATCAATAGGTATGGAGTTCTGCAATGATTTCAGTACGGATTCGATGTCGGACTTCCGTTTCAGTACACCGGAGTAAGTTTTGTCCGGTTTCATATCGGGAGACAGAATAATCTTCACATCATAGAAACGCTCCAATGTTCTGGTTATTGTGAATATATCGGCTTTTTGGAATGGAATCAGGTTGTCATGCCATACTGCATCCAACTTGGCGTCTACTTGTTTTACAGTCAGTCGGCCGTTGCTTTTGTTCAGTTCCGCACGCTGTCCGGGAGTAAGGATAATTTGTCCCTCTTCCTTGTTCCCTTTTACTTCTATTTCGCCTTCAATCAATGTTGCTTCGGCTACCCGGCAACGCTTGTCGCATTTGAAGTTGAATGTTGTACCCAATACGCATACACGCATGGCGTCACTTTGTACGGTGAATGGCTTATGACGATTTTTGGTAACTTCGAAGTAAGCTTCTCCTTCCAAATGTACATTACGTTCTTTTTCGGAAAACTCGCGCGGGTACTTTAAGGTAGCCGAGTTGTTTAACCAGACTTTGGTCCCGTCCGGCAGAACGACTTCCTTCACAATACCTTCATTGGCAACTGCAACCATCATTTGCTGGTCGGTTCCATTGTGATAAAACCAATATCCGATTCCACCGCTGATGGCAAATATGATAGCAATGACTGCTGCATATTTCATCCAACGACGCATACGCAGTATTTTATTCTGTTTTCCTTTCTCCTCGTCCAGTTTCTTATAAAGTCGTTTTTCTGCACGAAGCATCCGTTGCCCGTCGGCATATTGGTCGAATTTACCTAAATGATAAATTTCTTCCATACGAAATAACTGACGGGCATTCTCTTCCGATTCCTTCATCCAAGCATTCACTTCGATAAGCTCTTCTTCGGAGCATTGTCCGGTCAGGTATTTATTGATTATATCTTCACTTAGATTATTCATTTTCTTTTCCTTCATATTAATAATACAATTCAGAACATAAAAACACTTACCAATCTCTCTATAAAAATAAGAAAAGAATTATCCAAAGCGGCTCGAGGCGGCTGCGCAAGTACTTCAAGGCCTTGTACATATGGGCCTCTACCGTGCGGAGTGAAATACCGAGAACATCGGCTATCTCCTTGTTTTTCATTTCGTGCAGATAGCTTAACTTGAAAACTTCCTTGCACTTGTCCGGCAATTCATTAATGGCGTTGTAGATTTCTTTACGGAGTTCTCTGTCTTCAATTCGCCGGATTATTTCATTGTTGTCCGGCTGATAGAATTCTGCACGTTTCTGGTTGATTTCTTCCATAGCAGCACAGTAGCCGTCTTCCACATTGCGATGTTTCAACACGTTGAGGGCGCGGGTATAGACGGCACGGTAGAGAAAAGCCTGTATCTGGTCGCCTATCTCTATGCTGTCTTTCCGTCTCCATAGCTCCACAAAGACATCCTGTACCACGTCTTCCGCCTCCTCTTCCCCTACCAGGCGGGTAGCGTAGAAGATGAGGCTGGGGTAGTACTTGCGGAATAATGCTTTGTAGGTTACATCGAAGTTTTCATTCATTCTCTCAATAGATATTAGTTCAGATATACTTAAGGTCGTTTTTCCTCGAATATGACTCCGATTGTTTTTGGGGTACTGCCCATCTCGAATTCTATGGTGGCTCCACTCATGATTTGTTCATGGGTGATATACGTTTTGTCGTAGGGGTGTCCGTTTACTTTGGTTGACTGTATATAGATATTCTTCTTGTTTACATTAGGAGCTAGTACGGTAAATGTTTTACCGTTTGTCAGATGCAACTGCATTTCCGGGAAGAGCGGGGTCCCTATTTCGTACTTGCCGCTGACCGGATTTACCGGATAGAAGCCCATTGCGCTGAATACATACCATGCCGACATTTGCCCGCAATCTTCGTTGCCGCAAAGACCGGCAGGCTCGTTCTTATAAAGTTCGTTCATTACTTTTGCTACGTAATATTGAGTCCGTTCATTGAAGCCTATTGAATTGAAAAGGTAGATAACATGATGGCTCGGTTCGTTTCCATGTGCGTATTGACCGATCATTCCCGTACTGAACAGTGGAAGTTCGGCGTCTGCTGCCGGATGATAGGTGAACATACTATCCAGTTTCTCGGCAAATCTGTTTTTGCCGCCTACAAGGTCTATCAATCCGTCGATATCGTGCTGTACTGACCAAAAATACTGCCATCCGTTGCTTTCGCAGATGTGTGGAGTATAGTCATCGGCTTTGAAACCTTTGATAAAGCGCCCCTTGTCATCGCGCGGTTGCATGAAAGAGGTTTCCGGGTTATAAAGATTTCTATAGTTCCGGGAACGTTTGTAGAATGTGTCCGCAATGTCTTGTTTGCCCATCTTCTTAGCCATTTCGGCAATACAGTAATCATCGAAGGCATATTCCAAGGTTTTAGATAATGACCAGTTCTCAGCGTTGTAATGGTCTGTCACGTTGTAGGGAATATATCCTAATTCTTTGTAAAGCCCGATACCGCGATAACTGTCCAGATTAGCGGTCGCAACACAAGCGTTCAATGCTTTCTCCGCATCAAAATCACCGATACCTTTCAGATAGGCGTCTGCGATGACAGGAACGGCATGATAGCCGATCATCATGTCTGTTTCACTTCCGTAGAAGTTCCATACCGGCAACCGGTTATTTTGCTCGTAGAAGGCAATGAAAGATTTTATCATGTCGTTGACGCGCTCCGGCTCTGTGTAAGTGAAGAGAGGATGGGCTGCACGATAGGTATCCCACAGGGAGAAAGTGCTGTAGTTCACCCAGCCGTCTGCCTGGTGCACTTTCTTATCAGGGCCGTAGTAAGCGCCGTCCACATCATTGTAGATGGTCGGGGCAATCATCGAATGATAGAGAGCGGTGTAGAAGTTTACTTTGTCGTCTTCGTTACTGCCTTTTACTTCGATTTTACCAAGTTGGCGGTTCCAATTCGCTTTCGTTTCAGCCAGGTATTTATCGAAGTCGTTTTCGGGGACTTCCGCTTGCAGGTTTTTGGCTGCACCGTCCATGCTTGTGCCGGAAATGGCAGTGTTGACGAGAATTTGCTCACCTTCTTTGGTGTTGAAGTCGAAGCGGGCGATGACGGCTGTACCGATACGTTTGTTGTCTTTGATAATAGCCGTAGTGTCCAGTTCCATTTTCTCGAAAGGCTTGGAGAAACGGGTGCGGAAATAGATGTGCTGGTCGCGTGCCCAGCCATCGGAGAAACGGTAGCCTTGAATGGTAACGGAGTCTACCTTTTCGATATAAGAATCATTAGTGAAGTCCCAATTCATAGCCTTTTTCAAATTTAGGAAGATGGCGGATTGGGCTTCGGGAAAGGTGTAACGTTGGATACCGCAACGTTCGGTTGCAGTCAGTTCGACGTTGATATTGTAGTCTTTCAATCGTACTTGATAATAACCTGCGTAGGCACTCTCATCTTCATGAGAAAATTTGGAATGAATGCCTAGAGGCGCTTCCGCTTCTTTATAAGGAAGGGTGACAGGCATGAAAGAGATGTCGTACAGATCTCCTGCTCCGGTACCGGAAAGGTGGGTGTGGCTGAATCCGGCAATGGTACTGTCCGGATAGAAATAACCGGAGATGCGGTCCCAGCCGGGAAGTCCGTTGTCAGGGCTGAGCTGCACCATGCCGAAAGGAGCTTGAGCACCGGGATACGTGTTTCCGGTGAAGTCGGTTCCGATGAACGGATTTACGTACAATGTGTAATCTGTTTCGTGTTTTTCTTGCGTAGGGGTACAGGAAACCAGCATGCAGGTTAACAGCAAGCATAGATAAATAGGCGTTCTCATTGCTCTTTAGGTATTAGTGATTACTTATTTTATTTATTTGAAGGATAAGAAAATAATTAATCTGTTGGCAAAGATAGAAAATCTTTTCTAGATGTCTTATAACAATGAATTTATTTTGTCGGTTTCTCTCGGTTCTTATCTTTAGCTTTTTTATTTAGCAGTTGAATAGTTCTTAAATATTCCTGTTCGACAGGTGACAGTGTGCGTACTTCGAATTTGTGGTATTCTTGGGTCGCTTTATCCATCGCTTGATTATGGCTGACATTACCTGCTCCTTACATTCGAACCTGTCGGAATTTCCGACAGGTTGATATTTCATCTAATTCTCTTTCTTCATAAATATGTTTGATGTGTTCCACCACATTGGTTCTCGGGTTCTCTAAGTTTGATAAAGATCGGATAGTTGCTGTTAGGAAAGCCACACGGTCTCCTCTTCCATTCTTACTTCTATACGAGTTTGCCCGTCTTCGGTTTGGTATATGATTATGTTACTTTTATTCGGTTCCATATATGTTTTTTGTCATGTGATTATGATAATAAGACACTATCCTCAAACAATAAAGAGAAACTTGTTGTCCCCCAAGTTTCTCTTTATTATAAACTAGACTTTCAGTTTTCTATTTTAGATTCCTGCCAGCTCTATCACTTTTTCAACTGCTGCCGGTAGTCCGTCGGCATTCTTACCTCCGGCGGTAGCAAAGTGCGGTTGACCACCGCCGCCACCTTGAATCAGCTTGGCGGCCTCTTTCACCAAGTTGCTTGCCTTCAGGCCGGTTGCTACGAGGTTGTCGCTCAACATGACTGTCAACATCGGTTTGCCATTGTCCGTGCTTCCGGCTACGAAGAACAAGTTTTCCGTAATTTCACCGCGAAGTTGGAAAGCAATGTTCTTCACCACTTCTGCAGGCAGTGGAGCGCAAAGCTTAATAACCTTGACACCGTTTACTTCCTGTATATTTTTCAACAGTCTTTCTTTCAAGGCTGCTTCTTTTTCTTTCATGAAGTCTTCCACCTGCTTCTTCAAACCTGCGTTTTCGTCAATGTATTTACGGATAGCGATACCCAGATCCGGAGTATTGTTGAAGAGGGCTTTCAAGTCATTGAGGGTGTCTTGAATAGTGTCCAGCATTTCTTCTACCCGTGCTCCTGTGTAAGCCTCGATACGGCGGACACCGGCAGCAACGGAACTTTCGGAGATGATTTTCACCATACCAATGTTTCCTGTAGCAGCTACGTGTGTACCTCCACAGAATTCGATGGAAGATCCAAACTGTATCACACGCACTCTGTCGCCGTACTTCTCGCCGAAGAGAGCGATAGCACCCAGCTCTTTCGCTTCTTCGATAGGAATATTGCGGTATTCCTTCAAAGGAATGTTGGCACGTATCTTGGCGTTGACAATGTGCTCTACCTTGCGGATTTCTTCATCGGTCACTTTCTGGAAATGAGAGAAGTCGAAACGTAAGGAATCCGGTGTAACCAACGAACCTTTCTGTTCTACGTGTTCACCCAAAACTTCACGGAGAGCGGCGTCCAGTAAGTGAGTGGCCGAGTGATTGGCTGCGCAGGCAGCGCGTTTGTCGGTGTCTACACAGGCCATCATCGGAGCTTCCAGATGTTCGGGTAACTTTTTGGTAATATGTATCGGAAGGTTGTTTTCTTTCTTGGTGTCGATCACTTCAATTGTTTCGAACTCGCTTACCAACACACCGGTATCACCCACTTGACCACCGCTTTCCGCATAGAACGGAGTATAGTCTAGTACAATCTGATACAAGGTTTGGTTTTTTTGCCTGATCTGGCGATAGCGAAGAATTGAAGCTTCGTATTCCGTATAGTCGTAACCGACGAATTCGGTCGTCCCTTCTTTCAGCGTGATCCAGTCACCGGTTCCGATTGCGGCAGCGTTACGGGCACGTTGCTTCTGCTGCTGCATCTCTTCGTTGAACTCTTCGATGTTGACGATCATACCGTTTTCACGGAGAATCAGTTCTGTCAAGTCGAGCGGGAACCCGAAAGTATCATATAAGGTAAAGGCGTCTTTACCGCTGATTTCTGTTTTTCCGGCAGCTTTGGTATCTTCCATTGTTTTATCCAACAGACGGATGCCTGTCTCCAATGTGCGGAGGAATGATTCTTCTTCTTCTTTGATTACCTTTTCAATCAATGTCTTTTGTGCAATCAGTTCCGGATAAGCCTCACCCATATTCTCAATCAGCACAGGAAGCAACTTGTACATGAATGCTTGCTTCTGTCCGAGGAATGTATAGCCATAACGGACGGCACGGCGGAGGATACGACGGATCACATAACCTGCTTTAGCGTTGGAAGGTAACTGACCGTCTGTGATAGAGAACGCAATGGTACGGATGTGGTCGGCAATCACACGCATGGCGATATCTTGCTGCTTGTCTTTTCCGTATTCAGTGTCCGACATGGCTGCAATCGCTTTCAGCATTGGCTGGAATACGTCCGTATCATAATTGGACGTTTTGCCTTGGAGTGCCATACAAAGACGCTCGAATCCCATACCGGTGTCGATCACTTTTGCGGGAAGCGGCTCAAGACTGCTGTCTGCCTTGCGGTTGTACTGCATGAATACGAGATTCCAGATTTCAATCACCTGCGGATGATCATGGTTCACGAGGTCGCGACCGGAAATCTTGGCGCGTTCTTCTGCCGGACGAAGGTCGATATGAATTTCGGAACAAGGTCCGCAAGGTCCTGTATCACCCATTTCCCAGAAATTATCGTGCTTGTTGCCGTTGATGATATGGTCTTTCGGCAGGAATTGTTCCCAATAGGAAGCGGCTTCGTCGTCACGGCTCAATCCTTCTTCGGGACTTCCTTCGAATACGGTTGCGTAGAGATGTTCCGGATTCAGTTTCAAGACATCTACCAGATATTCCCATGCCCAACTGATGGCTTCTTTCTTGAAGTAATCGCCGAACGACCAGTTACCGAGCATTTCGAACATGGTATGATGGTAAGTATCGTGTCCTACCTCCTCCAAATCATTGTGCTTTCCGCTTACGCGCAAACATTTCTGAGAGTCCGCGACTCTTTTGTATTTCGCCGGGTGGTTGCCCAAAATAATATCTTTAAACTGGTTCATACCCGCATTGGTAAACATCAGGGTAGGGTCGTCTTTAATCACCATTGGAGCCGACGGAACGATGTGGTGTCCTTTCGACTCAAAGAAATTCTTGAATGAATCTCTGATCTCTTTTGCAGTCAACATATAATGAAGAATTATGAGTTATGAATTATGAACTATGTGGCTGTGGGATATGAGAGAAGGGAGGAATCTCCAATAAATCATAAATCACAGCTCATAAATTCGTAAAAACAGTGCAAAGATAGCTCGTTTTTATTACTTTTGCCGTATTAACAAGCGAAATATTTTCAAAAAGATGCGCAAAGTTTACTATATCTATAATCCACAGACGCAGACATACGATCGAATTTACCCCACCGTGCGGCAGCGTGCGCTTAGTATTTTGCGTCGGCTT
This sequence comes from Bacteroides sp. NSJ-39, assembly GCF_014287315.1. NCBI lineage: Bacteria > Pseudomonadati > Bacteroidota > Bacteroidia > Bacteroidales > Bacteroidaceae > Bacteroides > Bacteroides sp. NSJ-39. Next base: position 128,898 of record NZ_JACOOB010000012.1, read on the forward strand.
TTCTATGGTATGGGGTTGGGAGCGGGCTGTTTTATCGTGTTGCTTCTTATCTTCGGCTCTCCATCGGAGAAGGAATTAAGAATTGAAAACAGCCGTCTTTTGGCACAATATAATGTACTTTCCCGTCGTTTGGACGATGCTATGGGGGTACTTCAGGATATTCAGCAGCGTGATGATAACCTCTATCGGGTAATCCTGCAGTCCGATCCCGTTCCTCCCGCTATCCGTCAGGCCGGTTACGGAGGTACGAACCGTTATGAGGAACTGATGGACTTAGCGAATGCGAAACTGGTGGTGAATACTACTCAGAAGCTGGATGTTCTATCTAAACGGCTCTATATCCAATCGAAATCTTTCGATGACGTGGTGGATATGTGCAAGAATCATGATGAAATGTTGAAATGTATTCCTGCCATTCAGCCTATTTCCAATAAGGACCTTCGTCAGACGGCTTCCGGTTATGGTACACGTATTGATCCTATTTACGGTACGACGAAGTTCCATGCGGGAATGGACTTCTCCGCTCATCCGGGAACGGATGTGTATGCTACCGGAGACGGAACTGTGGTAAAGGTAGGGTGGGAAACCGGATATGGCAATACCATTGAGATTGATCATGGCTTTGGATATCTCACTCGATATGCTCACTTGCAGGGGTTTAATACGAAAGTCGGAAAGAAAGTGGTGCGTGGAGAGGTGATTGGAAAAGTGGGCAGTACGGGAAAGAGTACCGGGCCGCATCTCCATTATGAAGTGCACGTGAAGGGACAGGTGGTGAATCCGGTGAACTATTATTTCATGGATTTAAGTGCTGAGGATTACGAAAAGATGATTCAGTTGGCTGCCAACCACGGTAAGGTATTCGATTAATTCTAAAAAAAAGACAGGGGTATTATGCTTAATACGGATAAAGAACTGAAACTATATTATTCCATAGGGGAAGTTGCCGATATGTTCGGAGTCAATACTTCTCTGCTCCGTTTTTGGGAAAAGGAGTTTCCGCAGATTTCCCCCAAGACTGCCGGTAGAGGAATACGCCAATATCGTAAAGAAGATGTGGAAACAATCGGGCTCATCTATCATCTGGTGAAAGAGAAAGGCATGACGCTTCCGGGCGCTCGCCAACGTTTGAAAGATAATAAAGAAGCTACTGTCCGGAATTATGAGATCATGAATCGGTTGAAGGCGATTAAAGAAGAGCTTCTGGCTATTAAAGGAGAATTAGATGGTCGCAAGTAAAGACGGCATGGTATAAGAATAATAAGAATTAAACGCAGATTTGCGCAGATAGTTCATATTCTCTTTGCGTTGCGTTAATCTGCGATAATTCTCGTTTAAAAATAGAATTTACTCTCCTACACGGCTCACCTGTTTGATATTCTGAATCTTTTTCAGATTGTTGCAGATAGTCTTTACATCCTCCACATCATGAACCCATAGCTGTATTTTACCCTCAAATATACCGTCTTCGGTTTCGATGGTCAGCTTGCGGATATTCACATTAAGCTGCCGGGAGATAACTTGCGTCACTTCGTTTAACAGTCCCATGCTGTCTATACCTTTTATATATATATATACGAGGAATGACAGTTCTTTGTGGGTATCCCATTCTGTGGCTAATATGCGGTTGCCGTAACTGCTCTTCAGCTTGGCGGCAACGGGGCATTGGCGTTTATGAATGATAATCCGGTCATTCTCATCCACATATCCCAATACGTCATCACCGGGAATAGGGTGGCAGCATTCTGCCATGATATATTTTTTCTGCAAACTTTCTTCTGTCAGTTTGAGCACTTGTTTCGGGTTGATCTTCTCTTTTTCCTGAGGTTCTTTCTCCTCTTGCTGCTTGTCTTTGTTGCCGTTGACAAAAGAGAAAGTAAGGTACTTCTTCCAGTTGCTGGTTTGCTTTTCTTTCAGTTCATTTTTGTCAGCTTCCCCCAGAATGATTGCTTTGCTGCCAATCGCTGCCAACAGTTCTTCTTCATTCTTGGCGTTATGGAACTTGCGCAACTTTTCGATGACAGCTTCTCCCGGTCGTATTTCCTCTTTTTTCAAGAACTCATTCAGTAGTTCTTCACCTATCTTTTGATTGGCTTTGCGCTCTTTGCGGAGAATTGCCGCTATCTTAGTGCGGGCGCGGGCGGTGGTCGCAAAAACTTCCCATTGCGGTTGCACACGTTGCGATTTAGAAGTTAATACCTCAACCTGATCTCCACTTTGCAGCTTGTGACTAAGCGGCACTAATTTGTGATTGACTTTAGCACCGATACAATGGCTACCGATGTCGGTATGCAGGGAGAATGCGAAGTCGAGTGCCGTTGAATTCTGCGGCATAGTCTTTAGTTCCCCTTTGGGTGTGAACACAAATATTTCGGAAGCAAATAAGTTCAGTTTGATAGTGTCCAGGAAGTCGATGGCGTCCGGTTGTGGGTCATCTAATATTTCCTTAATGGTCTTCAACCATTTTTCCAGTTCTCCTTCATCCTCGCTGCCTCCTCCTTCTTTGTATTTCCAATGTGCTGCAAAGCCTTGTTCGGCAACGTCGTTCATCCGTTCGCTACGGATCTGGACTTCGATCCATTGCCCGTTGTTACCCATAAGAGTCACGTGCAATGCCTGATAGCCGTTTGCTTTGGGATGGCTTACCCAATCGCGCAGGCGATCCGGGTGCGGCTTATATATTTTGGAGATAGATACATAGATGTCAAAACAATCATTGAGTTCTTCTTCCATATTGCGGGGCTCGAAAATAATCCGGACCGCCAGCAAGTCATAGATCTCTTCGAAAGGAACATGCTTGGTCTGCATCTTGTTCCAGATGGAATAGATTGATTTTACACGGGCGAGAATCCGGTATTTCAATCCCATCTTATCGAGTTGTGTACGGATAGGGGCTGTGAAATCATTAAAGACCTTATCGCGTTCGGCGGCTGTGGCGTTCAGCTTTTCCTCTATCTCTGCATATTCTTCGGGATGTTCGTATTTGAAGCTCAGGTTTTCCAGCTCGGTCTTTATCTTATAGAGCCCCAGACGGTTGGCCAGCGGAGCGTAAATATAGAGCGTTTCACCCGCAATCTTATATTGCTTGTTGGGCAACATCGAACCGAGTGTGCGCATATTGTGCAAACGGTCGGCTATCTTGATAAGGATAACCCGGATATCATTCGACATGGTAAGCAGTAACTTTTTGAAGTTCTCTGCTTGTGCTGAGGCGCGGTCGCCAAATATTCCACCGGATATCTTAGTCAGTCCGTCTACGATTTGGGCAATCTTCGGCCCGAAGATGTTTTCAATATCTTCAACGGTGTAGTCGGTATCTTCTACCACATCGTGCAATAAGGCTGCGCAGATGGAGGTCGAGCCCAAACCGATTTCGTTGCATACAATACTTGCAACGGCAATCGGGTGCATAATGTAAGGTTCACCCGAACGGCGTTTAATACCTTTATGCGCTTGGTTGGCGAAGTTGAAAGCTTTCGTGATGATTTCAACTTTCTTGCGATGTTTTGTGCTGAGATAATCATTCAGTAGTTGCTGGAACGCCTGATTGATCATATCTTCATCAGCTATTTCTTTTGGGGGCAGATTATCCATAATTGTTATCCTCTCATTTGCTTAGTTTTGCAAAAATAAGCAAATTTCCGAACGGTGCAAGCGGGAAACTGTTTATTTGTATATTTTCAATCGTTTTCCTGCTGCAATCTTCGTGTTAGACATTCCGTTCCATCGCTGTATATCCTTCACTCTGACTCCGTATTTCTCGGCAATGGACGATAAAGTGTCACCACTTTTTATCTTGTAATAGGTTGGTTTCCCTTTACCTGCAACTGCTGTCGTAGCCCTTCGTGTAGAAGGACTGATCTCTTTCACGGCAACGGTCTTACGGTTGCGGAACAATTCATCCGCACGATGTGCGAAAATTGTATCCTGCCTGTCGATAAAAGTGCTGATGGCTTCGATCGGTAGGCGGAGGGTATACGGTTTGTTATCACCCGGAATGATTTGTTTCTTATATTGCGGGTTCAGACTTTTGATTTGGTCCAACGGAACGTTGCACAAGTCGGCTATTTGCTCGAAGTGCAGGTTCTTGTTGACTTGTACGGTATCCGTGCTTGCCGGAATGTTGGTTTCCATCGGGCAGATATTATGATCGCAATAATAAGTCATCACATAGTTGGCTGCGATAAAGGCCGGTACATATCCGCGTGTTTCTTTGGGCAGGTAATTGTAAATCTTCCAATAGTCAGTTTCACCATTGGCGCGGCGGATTGCTTTATTGATAGTGCCGGGACCGCAATTGTAGGCTGCAATCACGAGATTCCAGTCACCGTAAATATCATACATCTCTTTGAGGTAGCGTGCGGCAGCCCAAGTCGCCTTGATTGGGTCGCGACGTTCGTCTACAAGACTATTCGACTCCAGTCCGTAAATCTTTCCCGTACCGATCATGAATTGCCACAAACCGGAAGCTCCGGCACGCGATACGGCTGAAGGATTCAACGCGGATTCGATAATCGGAAGGTATCTCAGCTCCAATGGAAGTCCGTATGCATCTAATGCTTCCTCGAAAATCGGCATATAGAAGTTGCAAGCGCTTAACATGAAAGAAACCTGGTTGCGCAAACGTCCTGCATACATATCGATAAATTTGCGTATGATATCGTTGTAGGGCATTTCCATGACAGCCGGAATGCGCGACAAACGGTCGATGTAAACCGAATCGCTGAACAGAGGGTTGATTTCCGCTGTGCTGCAATCTTTACCCAAGTCAATATAGTTTTTGGCTTTCCAGTCATTCAACAGGCTGTCGAGCGGGTATGTCATACTTTTAGGCAAGTCAATGCTCTCTTTGCGCTCAGTTCCATTTTCACGAATCACTACATCTACACTTTGCGCTTTTACTTGCGATGTTGCCACTAGTAAAAGGAAAATCATCGAACAATAGTTAACTAATTTCTTCATGCTTCAATAATAAGATCAATCTAAATTGTGTTTTTTAAAATCGTAATACACATTGCAATCCCACCGATTTGTTCTTCAAACTGGTAGAGCGGAATTGGTTGTTATTGTCAATAACAGCCGGTTCTACTTTCATACTCAGGTCGGGGGTGATATCGAAGTTGGACAACTCCGCATCTACGTATGCGTCGATGATAGAGATCAAGTAAACTCCGATAAATGCAAATATGCTGAGGTCCCGATAACGACGGAACATATCTTTTCTTCGTTTTATTGTATTTTTCAACTGCTCTTCGTTGTAGGTGGCGTTGGGCGGCAACAAGTCTTCGTAACTTTTTGTGTTCGGATTGCTGTCCATAATGTCCAGATAGGCTTGTGAGTAGTCTTTATACATTTTGCCATTCCAACTCAATGCGTATGCACATCCGGCAAATCCTCCATATATAATAGGTAGTTTCCAGTATTTGCGGTTGTAAATCTGTCCGCCGCCGGGAAATACGACTGCCAGCCAAGTTGCTTTGGTCGGATTCGGGATGAATATCTTTTTGTTGATATCCTTTGCGGGAGGCACGCTGTCTGGCTTAACCATGATGGATGCCGGCTGCTCAATCTTTTTTAATTCTTTCTTGTTGGCTGCATCCAGACTGTCGGCTATTTGTATACTGGCGGCCGACAGGCTGTCGAGGGGTACAAGCTCTTTGGAGGGAACAATCCGGATCGAGTCTTTCTTCAAAGAATCTTGTACAGCCGGTTCACGATGTCTGCGGGCACGGGCTTTCGGGGCTTCCCGTTGCGTGATAGTCGTGTCCCTTTTCATCGGGGTGACAGTGGACTGTGCATACACATCAATCCCTGCCACCTGTAAAATACAGAGAAGCAGGGTGATGACGAGTAACTGATATTTCTTACTTTTTCTTGTCATTTACTTCTTTAGCGTGTCGAAGATTTCCATGATACGTTCCAGCTCTTCCTCGTTGCCGAAAGGAATGCTGATTTTACCTTTCCCCTTTTCGGAGCAGGTGAGTTGTACCTTGGTGTTGAAAAAGCCTGAGAGTTGTTTCTTCAGTAAGTTGAACTCTTCCGGAAGTTTGGCACGCTTCGGAGTTATTTTCCGCGTACCGCTTTTCACAGCTTCTCCTTCGCTTAATGATTTAACAATTTCTTCTACTTTGCGGACTGAATATCCGTGTTCTTGTATTTCCTCAAATATTTTAACTTGCAGTTTCGGATCACCCAGTGAAATCAACGCACGCGCGTGTCCCATGTCCAACTGCTTGTTCTGCAAAGCCATCTGTATGGGAGCGGGCAGTTTCAACAAACGCAGATAGTTGGCGATGGTTGTCCGGTTCTTGCCGATACGTTCGCTCAAGCGTTCCTGGGTCAGTTCATACTGGTCAAGCAGGTGCTGGTAGGCAAGTGCGATTTCTACGGCATTCAAGTCTTCACGCTGGATGTTTTCAATCAGCGCCATTTCCATCATGTTCTCGTCGTCGGCAGTGCGGATATAAGCGGGAATTGTTTTCAGTCCGGCTTTTTGTGAAGCGCGGTAACGACGCTCTCCGGCAATGATCTGATATTCATCGTCCGATATTTTGCGTAAGGTGATCGGCTGGATAATACCGATTTCGGCAATCGAATCAGCCAGTTCCTGTAAAGCTGTTTCGTCAAACTCACGACGGGGCTGGTTGGGATTGACAGCAATCTTTGCCAGTTCTATCTCATTAATGGAAGAAGAACCTTCGGTTTTCACATCATCCATCGAGAGCAAGGCGTCAAGTCCGCGTCCTAATGCATTTCTTCTCTGTGTTGCCATATCTTCTTCTCTTATTTATTTCGGTTGATAATCTCTTTAGCAAGAGCCAGGTGGTTCTTGGCACCGGTGGAATCCGCATCATAAAGAATGGTCGGAACACCGTAGCTGGGAGCCTCGCTCAGTTTGACATTTCGTTGGATAACGGTGTTGAACACCAATTCCTGGAAGTGGCGTTTCACCTCATCGTAGATCTGATTGGCCTGACGCAGACGTGAGTCATACATCGTAAGGAGGAATCCTTCGATTTCTAGAGCCGGATTCAGTTTTGATTTGATGATTTTGATCGTGTTCAGCAGCTTACTGATACCCTCAAGAGCGAAATATTCGGCTTGTACGGGGATAATCACAGAATCTGCCGCTGTCAGGGCATTAATGGTGATAAGTCCCAATGAAGGCGAGCAGTCTATCAGGATATAGTCATATTCTTCCTTCAAAGGAGTGAGCACTTCTTTCAGAATCTTTTCGCGGTTTGGGAGGTTCAGCATTTCAATCTCTGCTCCTACAAGATTGATGTGCGAAGAGATTACTTTTAAAGAATCGATTTCCGTGTCGAGGATAGCGTCCTGTACGTTGGCTCTGTCAATAATACATTCATAGATAGTGCATTCCGACTGCTTAATGTCTACTCCCAATCCGGAAGAGGCATTAGCCTGCGGGTCGGCATCTATCACGAGTACCTTTTTTTCCAGTGTGGCAAGTGAGGCTGCGAGGTTAATCGTAGTCGTTGTCTTTCCTACACCACCTTTTTGATTGGCCAAAGCAATAATTTTTCCCATATTCTCTAAATTTATTGGCAGCGAAATAAGTGATAAATCCTTAGAGCGCCTACGAAAAAAGAGAAACTTTGCAATTTCTGTTGATAAGTCACCTGTTTTGTTAATAACTGTCGGACGAAGCAGTTACAAAATCTTGCAGGTTCGTCATCTGTTTTTCTCTTTATGAGTTTGCAAATATACATATTTATATTGGATATCTATTCCTTTTTTTGCTCGCTTGCAGAAGATTAAGATTTGTAAACGGGTGGGAGAGGAGGAGATTCCGTCGCTTTCATAGAGTTTTAAAACTCTCTTTTTATTGTCACTTTTTAGACTTAACATGCTGATAGTCAAATGTGATTTGGTGATAATAAGGTGATAACAAGAAAAATAAGGCTTTTATTATCACCTTAATCCATTACTGTTTGGGCATTCGCGTGTATTATATGATTGACTATTAGTGTTTTGATGCGTAATCTGACTTTTGTATTCCTATGTATTAAGAAAGTCCTTTTTGACCGGAAGATTGAGCTTTTGCTGTGTTTTCTTCTGAATGAAGTAGTTGTTTAGTGGTTATGTTCTCTGTATATGATGCGGTATTTAAAGCCAAAGCCGGTAGATGTAACGTACAGACGGGGTACTGCAAATGTATTTGGAAGGCATTGCGTTCCCGTTTCACGTACATGATTCGTTCGGATGATGTACGTGGACTTTCAGGTTTTCGTACGTGAACCGAATGGCTCATATACGTAAAACGGGTTATTATTACCCTCTAAATACATTAAACCTACCGTATAAATGTATTAAGTAAGCTGTATAATGTATTAAACAAGCCGCATGAATAACTCAATGTCCGGCTTGTATCCGGCTGAGAAAGCCGTTCTGACCGGAAAATGACCGCAGGCGGATTGAGTTTGTCGGTTGAACTTACGAAACTTCAATGGATTATATTTGACCAATGTTGGCATTCCGGCTTCTTTTTGCTACTTTTGTGCGAATAATTAAAAAAGGAAAGGATTGAATATATGGAAAATAAGAGGCCGTTGATACTCGTTTCAAATGATGACGGGATTATGGCTAAAGGTATTAGTGAGCTGGTTAAGTTTCTCCGTCCATTAGGAGAAATCGTGGTAATGGCGCCGGATTCACCGCGTTCCGGTAGCGGATGTGCGCTTACGGTGACACAACCTGTTCATTATCAATTGGTCAAAAAAGAAGTTGGGCTGACTGTATACAAATGTTCGGGAACCCCGACCGATTGCATTAAACTGGCTCGGAATACAGTACTCGACCGGACACCGGATTTGGTAGTGGGTGGTATTAATCATGGGGATAATTCGGCTACCAATGTACATTATTCCGGTACGATGGGAGTTGTGTTTGAAGGTTGTCTGAATGGGATTCCTTCCATTGGATTCTCTTTGTGCAATCATGCTCCCGATGCGGACTTTGAAGCTGCGGGACCTTATATACGCAAAATTGCCGCGATGGTACTGGAAAAAGGGCTTCCTCCTTTGACTTGCTTGAATGTGAATTTCCCGGATACGGCTGATATAAAAGGAATAAAGATTTGTGAACAGGCCAAAGGGTGTTGGACGAACGAGTGGGCTGCTTGCCCTCGTCTGAGCGATCCGAATTATTTCTGGCTGACAGGTGAATTTACCGATCATGAACCTGAAAATGAAAGGAACGATCATTGGGCGTTAGCAAACGGCTACGTGGCCATCACTCCGACGACTGTCGATGTGACGGCATATCACTTTATTGATGAACTTAATAAATGGTTTAATTAGTTGAAAATTGAAAGTTGAAAAAGAAAGCATGACACTCTATTGGTCATCTATCCCTACCAACTCTCAACTCTCAACTCTCAACTCTCAACTCTATGAAGTATTATCTGATTGTGGGCGAAGCCTCCGGTGACTTGCACGCTTCTCATCTGATGGCAGCTTTGAAGGTGGAAGATCCTCAAGCTGAATTTCGTTTTTTCGGCGGTGATCTGATGGCTGCCGTAGGCGGTACGATGGTGAAACATTATAAGGAGTTGGCTTATATGGGATTTATTCCGGTGTTGCTCCATCTGCGTACTATCTTTGCCAATATGAGACGTTGCAAGGAAGATATCGTTTCCTGGAATCCGGATGTTGTCATTTTGGTAGATTATCCGGGATTCAATCTGGATATTGCCAAGTTTGTCCACGCAAAGACGCAGATTCCCGTATATTATTATATTTCTCCGAAGATATGGGCTTGGAAAGAATATCGTATCAAGAATATAAAGCGTGATGTGGACGAGCTTTTCTCCATTCTTCCTTTTGAAGTCGAGTTCTTTGAAGGAAAGCATCACTATCCTATCCATTATGTGGGGAATCCTACAGTGGATGAAGTGACGGCCTATCAGGAAGCGCATCCGAAAAATACGGCTGAGTTTATTGCGGATAATCAGTTGGAGAATAAACCGATTATTGCACTTTTGGCAGGAAGCAGAAAACAGGAGATAAAAGATAACTTGCCGGATATGTTGAAGGCGGCTTCTGCTTTCCCTGACTACCAACTTGTTCTGGCTGGCGCTCCTTCCATTGCTCCTGAATATTACGAACAGCATATAGGAGAGTCGAAGGTGAAAATTATTTTCGGTCAGACTTATCGTCTGATGCAACACGCGGATGCGGCTTTGGTTACTTCGGGGACGGCTACCCTTGAGGCGGCGTTGTTCCGCATTCCGCAGGTAGTTTGTTATCACACTCCGATTGGAAAAGTGATTTCGTTCTTGAGACGTCATATTCTGACGGTGAAGTTCATTTCTTTGGTCAATCTGATTGCGGACCGTGAGGTTGTGAAGGAATTGGTGGCTGATACGATGACAGTGAAGAATATGCAGAGTGAACTGGAAAAAATTCTTGAAGATGACAAGTGCAGGAGTGAAATGCTGGCGGAATATGAGCGTATGGCTGAACGGCTAGGTCCGGCAGGCGCTCCTCGTCATGCGGCGCGCAAGATGTTGGAGCTGTTGAAAAAATAACTTTCTTTTTCTGAATAAACGTAAAGCCGATGCAATATTTGCACGGCTTTTTTATTTATAAGACAGAAGGTTGAAAAAGAAAGGATCTAACATGAAAAAATTTAAATGGCTTTTAGGAATTCTATTGTTGGCATTGGTGCCAATGTTGCAGTCATGTGACGATGACGACGATTATTATTCTATCGGAGATTTCAGTTGGGACTGGGCGACCGTACGTACAACCGGTGGCGGCGGTTATTTCCTGGAGGGTGACCGTTGGGGAATCATTGATCCGGTCAGCTCTTCCATTCCTTGGTACAGACCGGTAGATGGTGAACGGGTGGTTGCATTCTTTAATCCTTTGGCTGATATGAAAGACGAGAAGGGCGTTCAGGTAAAAATGGAAGGCATTCAGGATGTCTTGACTAAAGGGGTGGAAGAAATGAAAACTACGGAAGAAGAAGAGGAATTTGGAAATGATCCGATTGTGATTTATCAAGGTGATATGTGGCTAGGGGGAAAATACCTGAATGTTATTTTCCATCAGAACCTGCCTCGTTCGACGAAACATCGTATCAGCCTTGTTCAGAATCTGATGGATACGACTGAACCCGGTGAACCTGGTGACCCATCAGCACCGGAGACGGTAAATGTTGCTGAAGACGGTTATGTTCATCTGGAGTTGCGTTATAATACGTATGATGATGTGACCGGTTATTGGGGATGGGGACGGGTTTCCTATAATCTGGAAGATTTCTATCCGACGGAAGAGGATGGTGAAACTACGATGAAAGGTTTTAAAGTTACTATAAATTCAAAAGAAAATGGAGAAGGAAGAGTGATCGTTCTTGATTTCGACCATCCGGTAGGAGTGCCGGAAAAGGCGAAGGATGTGCATTCCACTTCTTCAATCCGATAACCTCTAACTATGATTCGCTGTATGTGAAAAAGGTCGGGAGCACTTCCTATGAAGTTCCCGACCTTTTCTTTTTATGATGTTGGTTTGTTTGATAATCCGATAAAGCGATTGGATTAGAACCAGGTTAGTGCATACAAATAAACGACCGCTGCCGGGATAGCCATTAAAGAACTGTCAAAACGGTCGAGCATTCCTCCGTGTCCCGGAAGAATAGTTCCCGAATCTTTAACGTGCAACTGACGTTTCAGCAGTGATTCTGTCAAATCCCCCCATGTGCCGAATATAACTACGACTAAAGCTAGCCCTGCCCATTCCGGCATGGACATCACTGGGAAATAATGAGCAAGTATGAAGGCTACTCCGATCGCTACTACTCCGCCGCCGATAGAACCTTCCCATGATTTTTTAGGAGAGATACGCTCGAACAATCTGTGCTTTCCGATAAGCGAACCGATGCAATAAGCACCTGTGTCATTCAGCCAAAGGAAAATAAAGATAGATAGTGGTAGAATAGGGTTATAACTTATGCTGCTGTATTCCGGATCGTTGTGGAAAGCTAATACATTCAGTAAAGCGAATGGAAGTCCGATGTAGAGTTGGCTGAACATGGAATAAGCCCAGTTAAGCACGGGATTCTCTTTCTTCAGATACAGCTCGCTGATCATCATATACAGCAATAGCAGTACGTAGGGGATAAAGATTTTGGAATCAGCCGCGTCAATGCAGAATCCCATGATGGCAAGAAACAGATAAGCGCCGCCCAGCATATTGATAGCCTTGTTTATCTGAACCCCTTCCGCACGCATATTAACCAGTTGTCCGAACTCATAAATGGCGAGTGCGCTAATGGCGGTAAATAAGATGCCGAAGCTAAATGCGCCATAGAGGATGCATCCTACCAAAATAGCAACAAAGAGTACACCTGTGATGGCTCGTTTTATAAAATTGTTCACAATCAGCTCGTTTTTTAATTGATTAAACAGTGGCTTATTTTTCTTTATCGGTAGTCGGTTCCGTAGATGTATTTTTCTCTACAGTGACTTTAGAACCTTCTATGGTAACTTTTCTTTCCGCAGCTTTTTCTTCCGCAGAATTCTTGGCTTCCTCTTCTTTTATCTCTTTTTCTTCCCCTTTCAGCTTTTCAGCAAGTTGCTTTTCTGCTTTAGCCGCATCCTGGCTTTCTTTGGCTGCCATGATTTCTTCTGAACGGGAAGCCCAAGGACGCTTTCCGAAAATACGCTCAACGTCTTCCGCAAAGATCACTTCTTTGTCAATCAGTAATTGTGCCAATTGATTGTGACCTTCCTGATGTTCAGACAGGATCTTTTTGGCACGTTCATACTGTTCGTTGACCATCTTTTTTACTTCTTCGTCGATAAGCTCGGCTGTTTTCTCGCTATATGGACGGTTGAAGGAGTATTCTTCGTTGTTGTAATAACATAAGTTAGGCAGCTTATCACTCATTCCTAAATAAGCAATCATACCGTATGCCTGTTTCGTAACTCTTTCCAGATCGTTCATTGCACCGGTAGAGATACGGCCGATAAATAAGTCTTCGGCTGCACGTCCTCCCAGCGTAGCACACATTTCATCGAGCATTTGTTCTTTTGTTGTGATCTGACGCTCTTCCGGCAAATACCAGGCTGCTCCCAATGCACGTCCACGAGGAACAATTGTCACTTTGATTAGAGGGTTGGCGTATTCCAGCAACCAGGATATGGACGCGTGTCCCGCTTCGTGCAAGGCGATAGAACGTCTTTCGGCTTCTGTAGTAATCTTGGTTTTCTTTTCCAGCCCACCGATGATACGGTCTACTGCATCCAAGAAGTCTTGTTTGCCAACGAATTTCTTTCCGTGACGGGCAGCGATCAATGCCGCTTCGTTGCAGACATTGGCAATGTCGGCGCCGGAGAATCCCGGAGTCTGGCGAGCCAGCAAGTCTACATCTACCGTGTCATCTATCTTGATCGGGCGCAAGTGTACGCCAAATACTTCTTTACGTTCATTCAGGTCGGGCAGATCTACGTGTATCTGGCGGTCGAAACGCCCAGCACGGAGCAAGGCTTTGTCCAATACGTCTACCCGATTGGTAGCGGCAAGAATAATCACACCACTGTTGGAACCGAAGCCATCCATTTCCGTAAGCAACTGGTTCAAGGTGTTTTCGCGCTCGTCGTTTCCTCCCATTGCGGGATTTTTGCCACGTGCGCGTCCCACTGCATCGATTTCGTCAATAAAGACAATACAGGGAGCTTTCTCTTTTGCCTGTTTGAACAAGTCGCGGACGCGGGATGCACCTACACCTACGAACATTTCCACAAAATCCGATCCGGCAAGAGAGAAGAAGGGTACGTTCGCTTCACCGGCAACCGCTTTGGCAAGCAATGTCTTTCCTGTTCCCGGAGGGCCTACTAACAAAGCTCCTTTAGGTATTTTACCTCCCAGATCCGTGTATTTCTGCGGTTCTTTCAGGAACTCGACAATCTCTTCCACTTCCTGTTTGGCTTCCGCCAGACCGGCTACATCCTTGAAGGTGACTTTGATGGCTCCTCCTTTTTCAAAAAGTTGGGCTTTTGATTTCCCTACGTTGAATACGCCACCGGGACCTCCACTTCCGCCACCGCTCATACGGCGCATGAAAAATATCCATAGTGCTACTAGCAGAACGAGCGGAAGGATCTGAATCAAGATAGCGGGAAATATGTCCGACTTAGGAGGGTAATCCGATGTTCCGTCGAAATGACCGGCTTCTTTTTCCGTTTGCAGGAATTCTTCCAACTTATCGGTAGACGGTGTCCGGCTGGTAATGACGGGGTTACGTCCCACCTTTGTGGAGTCTGCTCCGAATACGGCGCCAACAGCAGTGGGTTTCAGATAAGCTTCGATTGACTTATCTTCATAACCCAGTACTTTGCTGACATATCCATTTCTTACGTAGTCCTGAAACTCGCTGTAAGTAACGTTTTTACTTCCGACACCCTTTGAATCACTGCCCCACCAGAGGCCGAGAAGCATCAGGGCAATAATCATATACATCCAATTCAAATTGAACTTTGGCAAGTTAACCTTATTGTTAGGTTTGTTGCTGTTATTATTGTTATTGCTATTCTTATTGTCCATAATTGTAATTTAGTCTAAATCGGGGATTTGAGTAAGTTTGGCATCAGCCCAAAGGTGTTCAAGATTATAAAAGGCTCTTGCTTCCGGTAAAAATACATGTACCAATACATCTGCATAATCCATAGCTACCCATTCGGCATTCCGGAGTCCGTCTACTGCAAAAGGCTTGCTGTCAGCACCCTTTCGTGTGGATTCTTTGATTGAGTCTACAATAGCACTTACTTGGCTGGGAGAGTTCCCCTGACAGATAACGAAATATTTACAGATGGTATCTTCTATTTTGGTTAGATCGGCAATAACGATATTCTTACCTTTTTTTTCTTGAATTCCCTCTTTTATTTTCTCGATTAATACTTTAGTATCGTTCATTCTTACATTTGATATTAATAATTCATGTTCTCTTTTGGTTTATAACAAAAAAGGCTCACCCTTTGTTTCTGATTATAAACGTGATATTTTTGACAAATATACGCTGATTTATTGGATACAAGAAAGTTATACTTCAATTTTTGTGTTTTTTAGTGGAGATAGTTGCTTAGGGAAAACTAATTTGAGGATTTTTGCAAAAAAAATAGCTAAAATGTTTTGATTTCCCAAATTATTTGTATCTTTGCACCCGCAAACGAAAATCATTGGGCTATGGTGTAATGGTAACACTACAGATTCTGGTCCTGTCATTCCTGGTTCGAATCCAGGTAGCCCAACAAATCACCAGCTTTTTACTGACAAAAACCCGCTAAAATGCAATTTTAGCGGGTTTTTTGTGCATTTGACAAATGCCATCCGAAAAAAAGTTGACGCTAATTCGGTGGCAGGGCAGACGCATTAAAAATTATTTTCCTGTAAAAGTTGTGATAAATATTTTTCATCCCATCCGGCTTTTAGTCTTTTCAGATTCATGCTTCCTTTTGTTGTTTTCTCATTCTTTAGTATGGTAAGCGCCATCTTTGTTGCCACCGAAAAGTTTCTGGCTGCATTTTTCACCTTTTTACTGTAGTCTTCCCGAAAGGTAACATCCAGTTGCCAATGAAGATTATTCTCAATAGACCAATGCTGCCTG
>NZ_JACOOB010000013.1:0-137805 GCF_014287315.1 Bacteroides sp. NSJ-39
AGCATTAAGGTGCATCGGTCGGTAGGCTACCGCTGACGGAACAGCGGGTTAAAGCTGATACTCGTAAGTATCATTCTAACAATTATCTATGCGACTTCATGTCGCACCCACGGCGTATCCAAATGATGGATTGCGACACACCGTTTCTGCGCGTTCACACCCGTTCCGAGCATGGAAGTGGAACCGAACAGCACGCGCACCGTTCCGGCGTTCATGGCGTCTATCACCCCCTTGCGTGCCTTGTCGGTCTTGCACTCCTGAATGAAGCGCACCTCGCTTGCCGGGATGCCGTAGTCCTCCGTCAGCTTCCGCTTTATCTCGCTGTACACGTTCCATCCGTCGCCCGGCTGGTATGTTCCCAGATCCGAGAACACGAACTGCGTGCCTTTCTGCGCGTCGTATTTGTGGTAATACTCCGCAATCGTCTTGGCGCAGTGGGAAGCCTTGTTGTCGGGGTGGTCCTCATAATGCGGGTCTATCATGCGCATGTCGAGAGCCATCTTCCGCGCGTAATCGGTGGCGATAAGCATCTTCGCCTTCTCCTCCGTTTCCGACAGGGGCGGTCTGCCCAGCAGCGTGGCGTCACCCGTCTTGGCGAACTGCATCAGCTGTTTGATGAAATACTCTTGGTCGGGCGTGGGAGGTATGTGATGCAGTATCTCGTTCTTACGCGGACGATCCACACCCACGTCCTCCGCCGTGCGGTAATCGGTAATCTCGTTGTAGAAGGCGGCAAGCTCCGGCACTTTGATGAAATATCGGAAACGCTCCTTCTGAACCACATTGTTCGTCACGTTGAACTCGAAGTCGGTTGTCTTTTTGGCGAAAATTGCCGCCCATGCGTCGAAGCATCGGATATCCTGCCTTTCCAATTCCTTCGGACGCAGATACTTGAAGAGCAGGTACAATTCCGTCAGACTGTTGGAAATGGTTGTGCCGGACAGGAACGTAGCCCCCAAGTCCTTGTCCGTGCGCTCCTGTATAGTTCGTATGGCAAAAAGCATATTCAGGGCTTTCTGGCTTCCTTCCGAGTTTCCCAACCCCGCCACACGGTCATGCCGGGTGTTGAAAGTCAAGTTCTTGAATTGGTGGCTCTCGTCAATGAAGATGTGGTCGATGCCCATCTGCTTGAAGTCCACTACGTCATCCGTGCGGGATTTGATGGCGTGTTCCACTTTCTCCAACTTCGCCACAAGGTTGTGCTTGCGTTTCTCCAATCCTTTCAGCATCGCCCGCGACACGTTCTTGCCCTGCTGCCGCAGCACTTCAAGGTTTTCCTCCACCGTGTCAAGCTCCGCTTGCAGGATGCGCTGTTGCAACTCCGGCGACTGTGGTATCTTGCCGAACTGGTCGTGCGACATGATGACGCAATCGTAGTCGTTGTTCTTGATGTTGTTGAAAAAACGCACGCGGTTGGCAGTCGAGAAATCCTTTTCCGAAGCGTAGAGAATCCTCGCATTAGGATATGCCGCCTGATAAGTGGCTACTATCTCCGCCACGTTCGCCTTCAAGCCGATAATCATCGGCTTGTGCGCCAAGTTCAGACGCTTCATTTCATGCGCTGCAATACACATTATCAGTGTTTTACCTGTTCCAACTTCGTGGTCACAGATCCCGCCTCCGTTCTGTTTTATCATCCAGACGCAATCCTTCTGCGACGGATAAACGCTTTGAATACCCCGGCTTGCCAATCCTTTCAGATTGAGGTCGGGAAACGTCTGGTGCGAACCGTCATACTTCGGTCGCACGAAACAGTTGAACTTGCGGTTGTACATTGTCGTCAGCCGTTCCTTGAACTGCGGCGACTGCTCTTCCAGCCATTCCGAGAACCCGTTACGGATTTCGTCAATCTTGGCGTTGGCGAGCTGTATGCCCTCGCTGTCGCGCACCTTGATGTCATTGCCATGCTCATCCTTGCCGATGGACTTCATCATGTCGGGGCAGGTGTTGTGCAGGGCGTGTTTCAACAGGTGCATACCGTCATAGTTCCGGTAATAGCCCTTCACTAAAAACTCGTCCGTGATTTTCATGGTGCGGTAGCCGCACGCCACCGAATACTCGTCCATGCTTGCGGAGTAGGCGATTTTCACGTCCGTGTCGAAAAGATGGCTCATGTAGGCGGCGTACACGCCCGTCGGAATCCAGCGTTCCCCGAAATTGAAGTCGAGGTCCTCGAAGGCGATGCGCGGCGGCTCGGCTTCTTTCAGAGCCAACAACGCCTGCTTCACTTCCGGCATACGCCCGTTTTCTGGGTTGTCACCCATCCATGCCTTGATGCGCTCCGCCTTCTCTATCACGTTCCCGGCGATGAACCTGTCCTTTATCTCGTAACCGGTTACGAGCGGGTTGTAGAAGATGCGTCCTTTGAGGGCGTCAAGCAATCCCTCTTCCGTGCTGTCGGTTATCTCCCGCATATAGTCGAGATTGACCGTGCCGAACTTGTTGAGCGATGCGGAGAGTGCCTCTTCGGGAGAGCTTACGTTGGCATGGCTCTCCACCGAGAAGGAAACGGGACGCTCGAAGATGTCCGCCTTGACGAACCTGCCGTCTTCCGCACGTTCCAACGAAAGGATGTCGCGCCCGGCGGCATCCATCATCAACAGTTTCACGTTCTGCTTGGCATTGAGGTTGCCGTAGCGCATGACAAACTCATCGTAGCAGGTGTTCAACGCTATGCGTTGTGCAGACCCTTCATCGTGATACTCCGCCTCGTAGCGGTAAAGCCGCTCGTATGAATCACGGAGTGACACATACAACATCGCTTTCTCCTTCTGGTAGCCAGTCAGGTCAAGCGGTTGGAATGTCGCGCCGTAAGGCGTGAGGTCTTTCAAATAACCGAGATTGCGTGAAGCATCCAGTACCATAGAGCCGTCACGATAGTGCGGCTCCAGCATGCCGTTGAACGGACGGGGAGAAAGGTCGAGAGGTTCCTCCTCCGGTTTTTCCGCTTCCATTTCGGGGAAAAGGGAGGTTGCAGCCGTTTCCGTTGCGTGAGCGGCAGGAGTGGCGGCAACTTCCGGCTGCGTTTCGGGTTGCCGTGTTTCCTGCTCCGGTGCGGCTTTCACGTCCGGGACATGCTGCCGTTTCTCCTGATGCTGTGCCGCCAGCCTGCGAAGCTCCTTGCGTCGCTCCGGCGTGAGGTCCATCATCATTTCATAGAAGCCGTTGATGGGCGGGTTGGTATCCCAATCCAAAGTGGCGTAAATATCATCCGGATCGGCTTTGGCTGCGACACTCACCGGCTTTGTTTCTTGGCTGTCCCTGTTCTCCGTCGGTGGTGCGGCAGACGGCTGTGGCGGTGCGGTCGTAACCTTCGGCGTAACCTGCGCCTGCGGTTTGGGAGGCATACGTCTTGCCGGGCTTTCCTTTTTCGCCGTCTTTTTCTTCTTGGAGGGTGCTTCCTGCTTGCGTACCTCCTCGGTCATGCCCCAGAGGTCGAGCAGGGAGAGCTGCACGCCCTCCGAATAATCGGGACGGTGCGGCTCTATCTCCGGCTTTTCTTCCTCCGGCTGCGGTGTTACCGCTTCGGGCTTGGCTGCCATTTCATTACGTGGCTGTATCTCAGGAGTGACAACTGGTATGGAAATGGTTTCCGTAACCGTGCTTTTCCCCTGTGCCGGATGCAGGCTGTACATTTCATACAGTTCTTTGTCAAACTGATGCAACTCGATTTTCAGATGTTCCCGCAAGTCCTCCGCCATTTGCCCGATGCCGCCCCGGTGCAGGAGTTGATAGGCAGGTTTCCCGTAAGGGTCTGTGCCTCTGATTAAATCCGTATTGGAAAGAGAGCTGATGCTCCATACATACCCGTTCACCGAAGTGCCGATGGGCGTCTGTTCGGTCTGCATGAAAAGTTTCTCGTTGTAGTACAGTTCCCCGTTCTTTCCGCTGTTCTTTTGCAGGATAATCAGGTCGCTGCCCACCTCCGTACCCGCGTTGTCCGTGAAGAGATTGTTCGGCAGGCGTGCGACACCCACCAGATTGGCATTACGCATCATATACTCGCGTATGGGTGCGTTGGACGGTGCGTCCAGCACCCCCTGCGAGGTGATGAACGCCACGATGCCGCCCTCACGCACAGCGTCAAGGCTTTTCAGGAAGAAGTAGTTGTGTATTGCCTTCGGTGCGGAACGCCTTGCCGGGTCTTGGCTTCCTGTAAACTCCGGGTCGAACACAGCCACGTCGCCGAACGGGATGTTCGAGATGGCAAGGTCGAAATAATCCGTGAAGGGCTTCTCTATCTTCTCGAATCCCTGCACCCTTACCTTTTGGTCGGGATGCAGGTGTCCCAATATCTTGCCCGTCATCAGGTCTTTCTCGAAAGCCATGATGTCCGCGTCCGGCTTGTTTTCCAGCACGGCATCCACGAATGCGCCCACGCCCGCCGACGGCTCCAACACACGGTCGGGACGTATGCCGTGTTCATGCAGAGCCTCCGCAATCGTGCCGGTTATCTCCGGCGGTGTGTAGAATGCGGTCAGCACGGACTGCTTCATGGCATCCGCGTACCGCTTGTACTCCGTATCGTCCTTGCTGTTTTCACGCACCAGCCTGTGCAGTTCCACCGTAGGGGCAAACAGTTCGAGGTCCGATTTCGCCCAATGCACGGCATCCGTCAGTTCCTTTGCCGGGTTCAGTATGCACTTCAACCCGCCGAAACCGCAATACTTCCGAAGTATGGCTTGTTCCTCGGCGGTTGCCGTCCTCCGTTCCCTGTCAAGGATGAATGCCGTCCGTATCGCCTCGATGTTGTCCCGCAGCCGTTGTTTGCGGTTAAACGCCATATTCCCCGATATAAAGGACGACGGCTCCCGTCAGCTCCGTGTAGAGCAGGTCGTATTCGGGCGACAGGGCGAAGTTGTCGTCCGAAAGATCATAGGCGGAGAATACGTTGCCGACAGGCGGCAGCAGCTTTCGGATGAAGGCTTCGCGTTTCTTTTCCGGCACTTCGTCGGCAAACTCGTTTTCCACGACTTCGCGGAGGATGGCGTACTTGGAATAGCGAAGACCACGCAGGAGCGTGTCCATCGCCAACTCCTGCGCCCCCTCGGACGGATAGCCTTCGAGCCGCGCACGCTCATACGTTTCGGCGGCACGGTCGGCACGTTCCCGGATGAAGGCATCGTCGGAAGCCTGTTCAAACCTGTTCGTGCGGAGATAGTCCAGCAGGTACAGACCGTAATAGGAAAAGTCGGTCTGACCTTCGTTTTTCTTCTTGTTGTTCATTACTTTGGAATTTAGTGGGTTGATAATGATGGGGATAATCGTCTGAAAAGGAGAATGAAAAGGCACTCGGTATCCCTCCGAGTGCCACCACTAAATCCAAAGTATGAGTGTAATCCGGTATCGAAGAACAATTCATTACTCTGAACAAGTGGCAAAGTTAATACTATTTCTTCCGTCCTGAAAATTTCCTGCTCGTTTTCCTTTCGGGGAACACGAAAGTCGTGTTATAGTCCCCGTCAAAGGCGACTATGGCGTCGAAGCTCTTGCCCTGCTTGCTCTTGAAGCCTTTGAGCGGCTTCGTATGCCCATCGGTGAGCAGCTCTTTGATCTCGTCATCGGAAAGGGTGCGGTTCGCCTTCAGGCGGAACACGGGTAGCCCGCAGTCCGCGTTGTCGCAGCGGACGACCTTGCCGTAGAACTGCATACTGCCCGTTCCGCACTTGGGACACTTGCAGCCGGAATCCCTGCGGGCGAACAGCTTGTCGCACGAGAGCAGTTCGGAGGTAATCTCCTTTGTGTACGCCTCTATCTCCTTGCAGAAGGTGTCGGCGGGCAGCTCCCCGCGCTCGATGCGTGCCAGATTCTTCTCCCATTCGCCCGTCATGGCGACGTCGGCGATGCGCATCGTCTTCACGACAGAGTAAAGGGCAAGCCCTTTTTCTGTCGGCACAAGCGATTTCTTGCAGCGTTCCATGTAGCCGCGCTTGAAGAGCGTTTCGATGATGGCGGCACGGGTGGCGGGCGTGCCGATGCCGCAGTCCTTCAAAGCCTGACGGAGTGCGTCGTCCTCTATGTCCTTGCCCGCCGTTTCCATAGCCGAGAGCAAGGTTGCTTCGGTATGCAACGGCTTGGGTTTGGTCTTTCCCTCCGTGATGGAACAGCCTTTCAACGTCAGCGTGTCGCCTTCCCGCCAGCCGGGGATGGCGGTTTCTTCCTTGTCCTCCTCACCATATACGGCACGCCATCCGGCTTGCCTGATGACGCTGCCTTTCACCGTGAACTCCACTCCGGCACACTCCGCCGTGACGGTAGCGGTGTCCTTGACGCATTTCTCGGAGAACGCCTCGATCATGCGCCCGGCAACCATCTGATAGACGGTGTTGTCTTCTTTGGAGAGGAACAGCGGTTTCTCTCCCGTGACGAGCAGGGCGTGGTGGTCCGTCACCTTGCTACCGTCCACGCTTCTGCGTGTCGGGACGGCTTTCGGCTGCACCTTGCCTTTCCATTCGGGCAAAGCCCCGATGAAGGCGAGCAGCTTGGGGATTTCGGCGAACACGTCTTCGGGGATGTAGCGGCTTCCGGTTCTCGGATAGGTGATGAGCTTCTTCTCGTAGAGCTTCTGCGCGATTTCAAGCGTCTGTTCCGCCGTGAAGCCGTGCTTGGTGTTGGCTTCCTTCTGGAGCGTGGTCAGGTCGTACAGGAGCGGTGTTTCCTCCGTCTTCTCCTTGCGTTCGGCTTTCGTGACGGTGGCTGTGCCTGCCGACTTCACCTTATTATACAGTTCCGTCGCGGGCTCTTTCTCTTTCCATTTTTCGGAAGAGGAAAACTTCACAGTTCCTTCGTCGCAGCCGTCCGTTGCGATATGGAGCTGCCAGAAGGCTTCGGGCGTGAAGCGGCGGTTCTCCCAGTAGCGTGCGCACACCATCGCCAATGTAGGTGTCTGCACCCGCCCGACGGAGTAAGTGCCGTGTCCGGCGGCGATGGAGAGTGCCTGCGTGCCGTTGATGCCCACGAGCCAGTCCGATTCGCTCCGCGCTTTGGCGGCAAGATAGAGGTCGTCGTATTTGCCGCCCGCTTCAAGGTTGCGCAGTCCCTCGCGGATAGCCTTGTCGGTAAGCGAGCTTATCCAGAGGCGGACGAACGGGGTGGCGCATCCGGTGTAATGGTAGAGGTAGCGGAAAATAAGCTCACCCTCGCGTCCGGCATCGGTCGCCACGATGATCTGTTCACTTTCCTTGAATAGCCGGGTGACGGTCTTGATCTGCGTCACCACGCCGCTGTCGGGCTTGTAGCCCTTCTCCGTCTTTACCTGACGGGGGACGAGCGTGAAGGTGTCGGGGATGACGGGCAGGTTGTCACGGACGAAGCCGCGTATGCCGTAGCCGTCGGGCATGGCAAGCTGTACGAGATGTCCGAACGCCCAAGTCACGGCGTAGCCGCCTCCCTCGAAATATCCTTCCTCTCTCTTTGTCGCGCCCACGATACGGGCGATCTCACGTGCCACAGACGGCTTTTCTGCAATGATTGTCTTCATATTCTTCTGTCGTTTTGAATTTTACAAATGTTACTTCGGATTTAGTGGCGGACACCGGATTACATCTTCATGCCCTTATTGTTTCTTTTTTGCGGCTTCTCCTGCTGCTGTTGCTGCGCGGTGTCCTTCGGGGCGGTCTGTCCCTTCCGCAACGGCTCCTTCAGGTTCTTGGTAGCCTCGTTGGTCTTGCCCTCGCTGTTCACCGCCACCTGCGTGCGGCTCTCGTTGGAAGGCGCGACCTTCTGCGCGTTGTCGGGGTTGGTGTCGTAGCGGTACGGGCGTCCCTTCTCCGGGTTGAACTTGATGTACATCGTGGCGTGGAAGCCCTGCTTGTCGGTCACGTTCTCCAGTTTCACGGCTTTGCCCG
Source organism: Bacteroides sp. NSJ-39 (assembly GCF_014287315.1). Lineage (NCBI taxonomy): Bacteria > Pseudomonadati > Bacteroidota > Bacteroidia > Bacteroidales > Bacteroidaceae > Bacteroides > Bacteroides sp. NSJ-39. The sequence continues at coordinate 7,848 of NZ_JACOOB010000013.1, forward strand.
CCACGTAGTCGGCTTTCTGCTGCTCGGTGAAGTCCACGCCGCTCCATTTGCTGATGGGGCGGATGCTGCCGTCGGCGTTCGTCCACGTGTTGCGGCGTTGCTCCTTGTTCGTGTTGGCTGTGTTTTCCGTACCTTGCGCCTGTTTCTCCTTATTTTCCTGTGTCTGGACGGCACGGGGCGACCTGCCGGTTCCCGGCACGAACTCCACGCCGCGCTGCTCCACGTTCACTTGCAGGGTGGTGACGAACTTCCTGCCGTCCTTGCGTTCGATGAGTTTGTCACGCACGGGCAGACCGGCACGCAGCATGTCCTGCTCCTGCTTGGTGATTTCCGTCTTGCCGATGCGTTCCGGTATGCGCACCTTGCTGGCCGAGACATCCGTGATTTCGTTCGTCTTGCGGTCGATGCTGACGAACGAGGGGATGATCTCGCCCGTTTCCCTGTCCACGAGGTCCACGACCCTGCCGAGGTTGCCCGTTTCGCGCAGGTTCTTCCGGTCATCGTCGGAGAACTTGTGTTCCTTGTAGTCGTCGAGCTTCTGCTCCTTGCGGATGAAGTGCGGCACAAGGCTGACGTTGCCCTCGCCGTCCTTCTTGAAGGAGAGGCGGGCGTCCAGTTCGAAAGCCTCTCCGCCGAAATTGGGCGACACCCTCACCAAGTCGGACTTGCCGTAGTTGAGCATCCTGTTAAGGTCGCCCGACTTTTCAAGGTCGTCGCGCTTCACGCCCCATTTCTCCTCCAACTTCTGCCAGTTGATCTTGCTCTCGTCGATGGGCTGGTAGCCCCGGTTGCCCTGCGTCTGCTGAGGACTTTCCTGATTCTGTTCGTTTTTCTGTTCCATTTCTTCCTGTTTTTTAGGTTCGTCATCTTGTTTCTGTTCCGGTTGTTCCTGTTTTTCGGCGGACTGCTCCTCCTGTACTTTCTTTTCGTAGCCGGAGGTGTCCACCTTGTGGGGCGCAAGCATCTCCTTGTTGCCGTCGGGATCTTTCAGCAAGTCCTTGATAACCTCCAGCAGTTTGTCGGCTTGGTCCGCCGCGACACGGTAGAAACCGAAGCGGCTGGGTTCCCTGCACTGCCGGAAGAAGTTCCTGAAGAAGTTGTCCAGCACGTCGCCGTGCCGGTCGAATTGCAGGAAACTCTGCGCGTTCTCCGCTTTCGCGGGGATACGCTTGGGGGAGCCGTCGGCGTTCAGCCCGGCTACCACGCTGATTTCGCCCGTCTTCTCGTCACGGACAACCAGCACGTCCTTTTCGTCTTTTTTCTTTGCCATCTGAAAAATGTTTTAATGGTTATTTTTGAAAGAAATTATGGATACGAGCCTTGTAGAAGGCTATGTCTTCCTTGCGGAAATCCTTTACATGTTCGGAGAGGAACGTCAGCACGTCCGCCTCGCTGTAATAGGTCTTTTTGCCGAGCGTCTTGTAGGGCAGCGCGCCGATGCTGCGGTAGCGTTGCAGGGTGCGCTTGCTGATCTGGAGCAGTATGCACAGGTCTTGGTTGTCGAAAAGCCTGATCCCGTCCATCGGGTTCGGGGCTTTGCCGGACGGCTGCATGGAGAGCAGCATCTCGTCCTGACGGTCGAGCCGTTCCATCACCTTCTGCATCCAGTTCTCGAAATTGTTGCGGGTAAGCAGTTCCATGTCTTACGTCCTCCTTCCTTTGGGTCTGCCGCCCGTGCGCAGCGTGTGGTTGCGTTTCAACTGTTCCGGTGTCGCGGCTTCGCCCGTAACGGTGCTGTCTTCGAGCAGGCGGTCGATTTCCGACTGCCGGTAGCGGCACTTGCCGCGCAGCACGACATAGGCGATGCGCTGTTCGCTGCGCATGCGCTGGAGGGTGCGGCAACTCACGTTCAGCAGGTGCGCCGCCTCGCGGGTGGTGAGCAACCTGTCGGGAGCTTCTTCCTTCCTACCGCCGGAAACGGCACGCACGTGTGCCGCTATCTCGGCTATCTGTTCCGTCAATGCGGTGAAGGCGGAACTTTCCATCGTTATCACTTTCATATTCAGTTCTTTCTTTTGGTTTATTTGCATGAACATAGGCTGCGCCTCGGCATACCGTTCAAGCGGGCTTGACGTTCTGCGCTCGGCTTGCGCTATGTTTCTGCGACAAAATTCGGCAATAAACCAAATGGGCTTTAACAGCTCACTACGTGGCTCACGTAAGATTTTTACGGATAATGGCTCCGTAACCCGGACAGACGGCGCAACAAGCTGCCTTTTAGCGGGAAACGGTACGTGTTCAAGGCGGCTTCGTTACCTTTGCGGCAAACTCTGAAATGTTTTGCTTATGGAAATAGTATCTATCGAGAAAAAGACCTTCGAGATGATGGTGGCGTCCTTCAACGCCCTCGCGGAGAAGGTAGCCGCCCTGAGGCGCAGGAGCGACGGCGGGCGGATGGAAAGGTGGCTCACGGGCGAGGAGGTCTGCGGGCAGTTGAGGATCAGCCCGCGCACGTTGCAGACTTTGCGTGACAGGCGGCTTATCGGCTACTCGCAGATAAACCGCAGGTTCTATTACAAGCCGGAGGAGGTCAAAAGGCTCATTCCGCTTGTCGGCACGCTCTATCCCGGCGGAAAATGATTTGATTTTTATTATTCACAACCCACTGAATCCGAAGTTATGATGAACGAGAACAATGAAGTGTTTACGATGGAGGACGAGCCGCTTGCCACCGTCGTGCAGAACATGCGCAAAGGCTCGAAATGGCTCTCCGCCTTTCTGGAAAGTTACCGCCCGCCGTTGGACGGGGAGCGTTACCTGACGGACAGGGAGGTGGCGGAACTGCTCCGTGTCAGCCGCCGCACCTTGCAGGAGTACCGCAACAACAGGGTGCTGCCCTTTATACTTTTGGGAGGGAAGGTGCTTTACCCCGAATCGGGGTTGCGTGAACTATTGGAGGCGAACTACCGCAAGCCGATGGAATAAGGCGGCTGCATGAAAAAAGGAAACGGGCAACTCCATACGGGCTGTCCGTTTCCTTTTTCTTTTTTCTTTTTATGCGTGTTTAGCAATACCCGGCTTTTCCGTTCTGTATGAACATCACGTATGCCTGCCGCTTTTCCTTCGAGAGTGCCTTGCCCACCAGCCACGTGCGGAACACGTGTGCATGGTAGGTGTTCAGCCGGAAGGCGATGGGGATGATGATTTCCAGCGAATACACGTCGGCTGAAAGCCCGTTTTCAAGCCGCATGTAGCGACACACCTCGTAGTCGTTCAGCACGTCCGGCTTGCGGACGGCTCTGATGGCGGCGTTCACTGCCGGGACGCCCGTGTGGAACAGTCCGGCGATTTCTGTGGAGGTCATCCATATCTCGTTACCGGTTACGCTGACCGCCTTGTCCTCTATGATGATTATGTCACGTTTCATGGCTTTTCTTTTTAGATGGTGCAACCTGCAAATTCCTCGATGCCGTTCAACCTTGCGGCAAGGTTCTCCATGTCTTGGTTGAGCTTTTCTTTGGTGATTTTCGCGTATATCTGCGTCGTTTTTATGCTCTTGTGTCCCAGCATGGAACTGACCGTTTCGATGGGTACGCCGTTGGAGAGGAACACCGTCGTGGCTGCCGTGTGTCGGCTCTGATGCCACGTGATGTGCTTGGTGATGCCGCAACGCTTGGCGACGGAACGGATTCCGGCAAGGCACGTGTTGTAGTGGGGAACGGGGAAAATCCTGCCGTTCCCGCACAGACCCCGGTATTTGTCGATGATGCGCTTTGCGATGTCGAGCAGGCGGATATTGGACACCACGCCCGTCTTCTGGCGGTTGATGTTTATCCACTCGTGTTCGTCGAAGTAGGTATGGATGTTCTCTTCCGTCAGGTTGCGCATGTCGGCGAACGACAGGCCCGTGAAGGCGCAGAACAGGTAGAGGTCGCGGTAAAGCTCCTGCTTGGCGTTTTTCAGCCTGCCCTCCATCAGCAGCCGGATTTCCTCTTTCGTCAGGAAACTGCGTGTCGTTTCCTCCTTCTTGATTTCATACTCCCGGAATGGGTCGCGTGTGAGCCACTCGTTGTTGATGGCGATGAACACCATCGTCCGCAAGGGGCAGACATACAGCCACACGGTGTTGGTGCAGCAGTGCTTGTCCGTGCGCAGGAACATCTCGAAGTCGGAGATGAAGGCGGGCGTAAGCTCTTTCAGCGCGATGTCCTTCACGCGGTAGCGGATGGTGAGGAACTCTTGCAGGTGCTTGTAAACGGTCCTGTACTTCAGGAGCGTGCCTTTGGCTTTCATGCCAGCATCCACCTGTTTCTCGTAGTCTTCGTTGTGCTGCCGGAACACCTGCATCAGCGTGTGATAGCGATGTTCCAGTCCGAGAAAGGCGTTCTTGACCTTCTCCGCCGTGACGAAGTTGTCACGCTCCATGATTTCCTGATAGTGTTTGTTGATGCGCACACGCATCTTGTCGAGCATGCGGTTCGTTTCGAGTGCCGCCGAGCTTCTGCCCGTGACACGTCCCCCTTTGGTGTCCCACAGCTTGGGATCGACGGTCAGTTTGCAGCTGAACTGCGTTTGGCTGCCGTCCACCGTAATGCGTCCCATGACGGGTACTGTCCCGTCCTTTTTCACTACCTGACGTTTGAGGTAGTAGATTACTGAAAATGTACTCTTCATCGTCCTTATTTTTTTAGGTTCAAAATTAGTTGGTGAAGAGTCCGTCGCCGGTACGCAAAACGGGGAGGAACGGCGCAATCTTTTTCCGTAACCGGATTTGTTGCGTGAGTTGTCAGTAACTCACTAATCCTTAACGCCTTGTTTCGTTATCCGTGTCCGTTTGTCGCCATTCCGTGCATGGTTACGGACAAGTAACGTAGCGGCGTCCTGATTTGGCTTCAGCGGTGATTGCGATGGCTTCACGAATAATCGGAAGCACGACTGAAACCCTTGTAACTCAATTCTATCACTATATCTTTCCGCATTTCTCTTTTTTGTAGTAACTTTGTATGGAAACTATACGAACCATCTCCCACAATCTCGGGTTCTTACAAACAGCTATTACATCAATAGAGAGCACTTTTCAATTTACCAATCTTTTCGGAAAGCAAAATAATATGACGCTGCCAACGCCTCCGTTACCTCTACGTTATATCGAGGATATTCTCCATTGTTAGTATCATGAAAACAGCTTAAAAGCCCCATAATTCTCATAACATTTGCAACTTCCTGTATATAGTCTCTATAAGGAATATTCTCTGCAACAGCTACTTTTCCAAGTCCCTCATTCAGGGCGATTGCACGGGATTCATCCTGCAGATTCTCAAAGAATAAACCTTCTTCATTTGTCATTATCGGCTTTATATAAAAAGAAATGCCCCCATATCGTTCTTTCGTTATCCCCGCTATAGGTTTGCGTTCCGACCCGCTTGCCCAAGGGTTAACCGCAGTATCCCACACAACATTCCACGCCAAATCAATGTAATCGCCTACTACAATGCCACCCTGTTCTTTGTCCATCATTGCCGTAGTTCCTCCATCATCTGCAAGAGTCAACATGATGTCCGGCATCGCTTCACGCAGTGCCTTAACTAATTTTGGATAAGAAGTTTCATCTAACTCCGGTGCTCCAGTCTTGTCATATCCGGCACCTTCATCACGCAAATGGACGCCATCCAGTTGATACATTTTCACAGCCACTTGGACTTGTGCTACAAAATCAGCAATTTGCACATCTGTTAAATTGGCAAAACCTATGCCTGTTCCTCCACCTTCGATGGAAAGGCAGACTTTTATACCACTCCGCTTCAATGGTTGAATATATTGAGCATAGTTTTTCAACACATGTTCTATATCAGGTGTAAATTTCAAAATTGCTCTACGGGAAGACTCGTCGTATTTCAACAAAGCTTTTCGTAAATTCACTATATCAAATACCGGGACGTTTTCGTAAATAGTTTTTCTATCCCGACGGGATTTCATATACTGCAATTTAGAAGTATATTGGTCAGCAATCAAAGGATTCATCATTTCAGTATCAATATACGCCACCACTGTATACGGTTTATTCGACCTGTCCTGACGTTCCATTTCCACTTGGCAGATATAATAGAAAAGCTTGTACTGATTACCATCTTCATCCGTCGCCAACAATGGCAATAAATAATAAGAACCAATAAGCTCCATATTTGACACAGTAAAACTTATCCGTGTCGATTTTCGTTCACCTGCCGCTACCGTCACCTTTCCTCCATTAGTTATCGTAAATTTATTCTCCCAATCTTCCACAAAATTTGCACCCACTTTATAAAATTGCTCTGTAATCGATGGTATATCCTGGAGAACTAATGAAGTATTTATACCAATTGTGAATGTCATATCCCGCTCTGCCGGCTCCACCAATTCTACATATAGTTCATCACTTCCCTGTTCTACAAAATCAAGAAAAATAAATTTATTTCCCGATTCTGAAGCACTTTGCAGGAAAGCAGCTTCCCCAACTTCCTCCGGTGATACTGTAGACTTGTCATGTGCTACGTTCGGAGCCACCAACGCCGCATCTTCTTCGCAAGCTCCCATCACCAGTGCCAATAACACGCACAAAGAGATATTTCGTATTATTCGTTTCATAATCATATACATTTTAATAGTTATCTGTAATCTCCTATTCCTGATTTATTTTCGGCACCTCAATGCCACTTGGCCATAGTTCAGCATCCGTTTTACTATAAACTTCAACATGGTCGCTTGCTTTCCAATAAGGGACTACTTTCGCATTGTTCCCATGTCCAGTACGGTCTTTGACTTCCATCCCTGTTCCCTCATCAAACTTCCAATAGGCACACAAAGCTGGTTCTTCAGTAGGGTCGGGAATATCATACATATTCTCCCAAATCTGTTCTTGAGTACGAGCTACATTCCAAATGCGAGCTTCACATATTTCACCATCAAACTGGCGGCTTATATCGTGCGACTCTCCATAAGAACGCCCAAAATAGAAGTTAAAATCACCCCCATTCCCAAATTCATCATCAGGTAACTTATCTCCCAAACTGATGCTAGTCAAGTCACTTTTGCCATGACTGGTACTTATGCTTTGTAATTGTCCGTTTACATAGAAAGCAATAGTAGCAGTAGCTATGTCCCATGTCAATGCCACATGATACCACTCACCTGCCAATAGTAATTTCTGGTTACTGATTTCTGGAAATTTGCCGAATGTTGTTTGCGTCTGCAACTGTTGATTCGGAAAGTTTGCATCACCGATACGCATCAAGAAATATTGTTCTATGCCCATGATAGAGGATATTTCTTGCTGGAAATTGTTGACTCGTATAATAGCCTCCATTGTCACTGCCGTCAAATTATTCACCACATCCGCTGTCGGACTTCCTTTATCAAATCCCGGAACAGTGACATAGACATTTTTCAAATTCATAGCTGTTGTTATAGCACTGGAACGACGTACCAAATAATACATCGTGCGTGAACCATCCATAATACCTACTCCTTCAGCTCCTCCAATGGAAAGCGGGCAGAGGTAAGTAACGTCAATCTCCAACTCATCGAGTTTGGAGAATTTAATGCCTACTTCTTCAGAAGTGGTCTTTCCGGCAGGAATTACCACTTCTGTTTTCAATAGCTGATAATATGTTTCAGGCAGCACTTCATAATGCGTGTCGTTCTTTGCATTATATTCACTAGTCAACGAAGCGTCTACCTTCAAGCTGACCTTCACATCATCCCCCGAAGGATAAGACAACTTCACTGTAAAAAGTTTCGTCTGGCTTGTCACCTTCCGATTAAAAGTGAAAGTTTCTGTATTCTTACTAGCAGCTATATTCAGATACGCCGAATTGTCAAACGGTGACTTTTCGCTGTAATCCGTATTATCACAGGCAACCGGCAGAAATAACAAAACTGCGGCTGCAAAGCACTGATAAAGTTTATGTATTCTCATAGCTTACATCGTTTAGTGAGCCGAAGCAGGATTCAGGAATTGAATACCTCCACGGGTCTGTTTATAAATAATATCAGTATCGTAGTAATCGGCAGAGATATTGTAAATAGCAATACCTCCCAATGGTGTTTCCATATTGAGAGCACCGTAAGCAGCTCCGGCGATGGCATTGCGCGTCACTCCGTTATAGTCGGTCAATGTACCGTCAGGAGTGACAGCCAACAGCAGGCGATCCGGAGCGGCCTTGCCATATCCGGTGGCATAGAATACAGAGGTTTCTATATCATATTCATCGGATGCACCGGAAATATCGAGTACGAAATAGTTGAAAAGGCTGCGCTGCGCTTCCGGCAACAAGGAAGGAGTACCCTCAAAAACTAACAGACACGGGGTCTGTCCCAAAGCATCCAGCAGCGACTTTAACGCCGAGACGTCTACCGCAGAGCCTTCCGAACCGAGGGCAAGCCCGTCAAATGTCCCTGTACGCACTGCCTCAACAGCAGAAGTAATAGAGGTATTCAGTTTATCTTTAGCCGTGCAATCTATATAGTAAAGCACTTTCGTCCCATAATCCTCACGCACCAACTTCATATCTTCCCGGTCATATTCGGACAGACGGTCGGCATTACGCATCGTCACTATATCGATACTGTCCGGCAACGCACGGAGAAAGTCCTTCTCACCGGTAGATACTTCCGGAGCATTATCCAACCGGGCATAAACGACAGCATGTTTCGTTGCTTTATATGCGCGAAGATTCTGCGTATATGCCGCATATTCTTGCGGATTCTGTTCCTTAAACCCATTCACCTGACTATCGTGTATTTCCATTTCCGTCCAGTCGTCACAACCGACAGCGGCAACCGACAGAAAAATAGTCAGCAAGCATAACTTAAAGATTGATTTATATTTCATAATCTCATTGATTTAAAGGTTTGTTCTAGTTTGAGGATTGACTATTCTCAATGGAATGGTCTTTCTTATCCCACCAAAGTTTAGTTCCTGCGGCATCGGGACCATTCAGCATTTCTACAGCTTGATCGATGTATTTCGGATTCCCTGTATATTCATCGGCAGGGAAAGGCAGACGACGGGGACCGATTGTTACATTCACACTATTGTTGGGGTCTTTATTCTCCACGGTAGGCAACAACTTCGGGTAGCCCGTACGACGATGTTCCGCCCATGCTTCCAGCCCCAGCGGAAATATTGCAATCCATTTTTGAGTAATGATACGCTCCAGGTTCCGTTCGAAATACTCCGCTCCAGGTTCCCAGGCAATCGTAATGGTACTTACCGCCGGATGGCTATACTTAATATCAGCCCCGTCCATCGGGTTCACATAGTCTATAGGCTTTTTCGTCGCATCCTTCACATATTGGTCCGCTCCGGTGGCTCCGCCACGCTCTTCGAATGAAAGGGCAATAGCCTTTTCATACAATGCCTGCGCATCGCCTCCCATATTCCAACCACGCAACGCGCCCTCGGCACGAAGGAAAGTCACCTCCGCCGCATTCATCCAGAGATAAGGGTCGGTGCTGGAAATCACCTGCTTTGAGTAAAGATTAATCATGTCGTCTTTCTTCTGGGTAAATATGCCGATACGTACACCGTAATAATCGTATACATCGACTTTCTCGCCATCCTGATCGACTGTCTGCACACCTTTGACAAACATCTTATCCAAACGCGGATCTTCATAACCTTTCATAATAGAAACTAAATCGGCACTAATACGGTAGTCATTCCAGTTATTAAACAGTAACTCCGAACGGTTCTCCGCCACATGAAGCATGGCGTTGTCCTCATTCGATTCAATCACTCCCGCTTCCACAGCCTTCTGCGCAATACGTTGCGCCTCGGTAGGATTGACATAGCTCATACGCATGGCAATGCGAAGTTGCATGGAATGTACAAACTTACGCCATTTGGAAATATTTCCGTAATACAAGTCTTCCAGTTTGCGGAAAGCCTCGGACGACAGGTCTTTGTTTTCCTCCAACACTTTATCCGCTTCTTCCAGTTCTTTCAGCATCTGTGTATATACCTGCTCCTGCGAATCGTAAGCGACAGCCAGGTCTTCACCCGAATTATCATTATCCATCATCTTCGAATAAGGAATCGGACCATAAATGTCCGTCACACGATGCATGATACACACCCGGAGAATTTTACCAAAAGCTAAAGCCACAGGGTCATCCGTCTTGTTCATCATATCGCGGTACTGCGGGTACATATCTTTAATCGGATCGGCAAACGGGGATTTGAGCCATCCCTGTTCGGGATTGAAAGTAGAGAATTTCATCACCCAAGTGTCTACAATTCCTTCCAGATAACCACCGTATGCTCCTCCTGCCATGGCATCCATAAACTGGTAAAGGTGTTCACGTGTAGGAATCACCAATCCCTGCATTCCTTTGAGCGTAGCACCTACAATATGATTCTCACGCTGCATTTCATCTCCGTCCGCTTCGTACATACTCCGGTTGATGTCGCTGTCGAAACAACCGCCCAACGGAAGCAGAAATAATGAAAGGATCATTATCAGAAGAATGTTATATATTCGTTTCATGTCCATCATAGTATTTAGAAGTTAATCTTTATGTTAAATCCTATATTCCGGGTACTCGGCATCATGAAGTAGTCGATTCCCTGATAATAGTTGTTCGTAGTAGCTACTGCTTCAGGATCGAAAGGAGCTTTACAGTAGATCATCCAGAGATTTCTGCCCACAAGGGATACATTGATATCACAAACATTGCCCAGCCAGCGGCGCGGAACGGTGTAACCGATATGTGCCTCCTGCAGACGCAGGTTGGTAGCACTATAAGTATAGTAGGTAGGCAATCCGCTCTGCGATGCTACCACTTCATAGAAGCTTTGCGGATTCACGCGGCTACGGCCGTTTATCCATACTCCTCCGGCATCACGCGCGGCAGCAGATGTTTCAGATACTCCGTAGAGATCAAGATAAGCCTGTGTTGCCGAATAAACGATTCCGCCCAAACGGGCTGTCAACAAGAAACCGGCATTGATACCTTTATAAGAGAAGCTATTATTCCAGGCTAAATTTGCCTTAGGAAGTACGCTTCCCAACTTTATGTCACCGGCATTGTCGATGGCTGTCACATTGCCGCTATCGTCAATCAGGACATTACCGTTAATATCACGCTTTAAATCGGCATGGGTATAAAGATCGCCCAGCGTACCACCTTCCTTCAGGATAAATTTCGCCTTTCCGAATCCGCGACCTTCATCGGTTTTGAGTTCCAGTTTATCGACGTTGTAAGTTTTGCCCGTTTCCGGGTGAACATAATCCTTCACTAGTTCGACGATTTCATTCTTGTTGGCCGAGAAAGTAAAGCTGCTGTCCCAGCCGAAATCTCCCCAACGATGCCCATAAGACAACATAGCCTCGAAACCATAGTTGCGTACATATCCGGTCTGTACATACAATTTGTCATATCCTGACGAAACAGGAAGCCGAGGATCAAATGTCTGATTATAAGTATTGGCGTAATAGAAAGATCCGCTCAATTTGAAATCTTTAAACAGGGTTGCATCCAGACCTACTTCCCATGAGTCAGTACGCTCAGGGTATAGTTTACCAATGGGATAATTCGTCTGCGATTTCCAGTCCTGCTTATTGGCATCATACGAGTAAGTAGGATAGGTAAGAAAACGAGGATAAGGATTACCTACGGAACTGAACGATCCACGTACTTTAAGATAATCCACCCAATCAGGCAGTTTCAACATTTCAGTGATGACAGCCGAAAGCCCTACGGAAGGATAGAAGAATGAAGCCTGCGGAGAATGTGTCAGCTGCGAAGCCCAGTCGTTACGTCCTGTAACGGTGAGATAAAGCATACTTTTCCACCCTACTTCGGCACTGGCAAAAATAGATTCGGTCGCTTCGCGCCAACCCACCTGCGTAGCACGTTTTTTTGCGTTGTCAAGGTCGTAAACATTGAACAGATTAGGAATACCAGTTTCTCGTATAGGCCCCGCATAGCCCAATTCCTTACTAGTCACTCCACTATAACTGGCACCGATATTGGCTACAATCGTAAAATCCTGAATACGTTTATTAATATTCACCAACACATCGGCATAAGTCTGCGAATATTGTCCGTTATTTACTGTATAATGGCCTTGTGAACTACCGTCAGTCAGCGTGTTGCTACTGCTTGCATAAAGCTTGCCTTCATATTCGCTATGAGTATTGTCGATGCGAACACGCCCTGCCACATTCAGCCAGTCAAGAATCTGGTAACTCAAACCTGCTGAAGCCATATAGCGTTTCTTATTGTTGAGACGGAGATTACGGTAAGCAATCCAATAAGGATTCTGCATACGAAGGTCACCTTCGCCCTGCGGCCAAAACTGTACGCTAATTTTCCGGGCTTCATCCCAACGCTCGAAATTCTTCACTATAGAGAAATCATCCCCACGAGGGAAAAGATAAGCAGAAACCAACGGATTGGAGTACTGCCCCTGATTGGTCATATTACGGTCGTTCTGAAGAATATAGCTTGCACTTACATCCAGTTTCATCTTGTCATTCAAGAAACTGGTCGTATTGCGGAAAGTGAAATTATATCTGTTATACCTATTGTTGGGAACCATCCCTGCCGAATTGACGGCAGCCGCAGAAAAGAAAGTCTGATTTTTATCCGTTCCGGTAGACAACGTAACGGAATTTGTATATACCGCACCCGTATCAAAAAAATCATCCGGCTCATATCCTGTTTGAGCAGCCGAGTTTAACTTCGGTCCCCAGCTATAAATATTGGAATTTCCTGTTTTACCATTACTACCTGTACCATAACGGTCCTGGAACTCGGGCATCTTAAAAGCATTCAACCATTCGATGCCACTTGATACACCTACTTGCAGCTTACCTACCTGTCCTTTTTTTGTAGTAATCACAATCGCACCGTTTGCCGCATTACTACCATAAAGGGCGGCAGCTGCCGCTCCAGTCAGTACGGAAATGCTTTCTATATCTTCCGGATTAATATCAGCAATGGCCTCGGTAGCTCCCTTTGAACCAAATTCCGTATCTCCTCCGCCACCGAAATTATACATCGGAATACCGTCAATCACATACAAGGCGTTACTACTCTGTTCAATAGACTTTGTTCCACGCATCACCACTCTACTTGCCCCACCGACACCGGAAGAGCTCGTATTGATAGTAACACCCGCAACTTTACCATTCAGGCTGTTTACAAAATTAGCATCCTTAATCTGGGTCAGTTCGTCGGACTTTACTTGCTGTACGTTGTAGCTCAATGCTTTCTGCTCGCGTTTGATGCCAAGTGCTGTTACAACAACTTCACTCAACAGTTTTGTATCCGAAGCCAGTTGCACGCTATATGTATTCTGTCCGGTTACTTTTACCGTCTGTGGAGTGTAACCTACATAACTGATACTCAACACACTTCCAACAGGAGCTTCGAGTATAAAATTACCGTCAATATCCGTAATAGAACCGACACTCGTTCCCTCTACATGTACATTGACACCAATTAACGGCTCTCCGTTATCATCCAGCACACGGCCGGTGATACGTTTGGCAGAAGCTGCTTCCGCTTCTTGTTTTTCCTGTGGAACGATGATTACATATTTTCCTTTTAACTGATAGGTATATCCCGTATTTCTAAGGATTTCTTTGAGAGAACTCTCCAGCGTGGCTTTTTCTAACGCCAAATTGATGGAGGGTTTGTTTTTCAACTGCGACTCATTGTAACCAACGGACAGTTTCGTTTGTTTTTCCACCTCTTTCAATGCCTCGATGACCGATATGTTTTTCTTATGGATCGTAATCCGGACATTGCTACTTTGAGCAAAAGTAGGAGCAGAAAGGAGCAGACAGCACAAAAAAAGCATAAATACTCGACTGATTGCCTGCTTATTGGCTATAAATTCATAAATTTGCTGCATCTTCTTAGTATTAGTTTATACAGATAAAGTTAGATTCTCGAATTTAGTAGCGTTTGTGTAACGCTAATAGTAAGAATTTCGATTTCACATCCGGGGGAAGGTTGCAGCTTCTCCCGGATATTTTTTCCGCATAGGCTTCTTGTATATTTTAAGGTTAATAATCGGTGTTATTCAAATAGTCCGGTAGCGGGAACGTTATTTATGACGCACCGTCAGATAACATTTGTCGCCCACTATCTTATAATCCAGATTACCCGTCACACGGGCAATAATATCCATCACTTCTTCTATGGAAGCGTTCTGCCCGAAAGTCAGGTTAAAACGGTCACTTTTCAGGCTGTGAAAGCTATACACGAATGTATAAGGATATTTGCGTTCGAGACGGGTGAAGATCTCTTCCATCGTCATACTGCGAAAAACAATCTCACCGCGTTGCCAGGCTGTGACATCCTGCATATCCGGATAAGTCACACTACCCAAGCGGGTGTGTTTATTATAAGCCAACTGTTCGTTGGGTTTCAGTATCTCTTGCTCTTTCAACCCGTTGTACTCTACCAGAACTTTTCCCGAAATCAACGTTGCCGTTACCTCTTCCTCTTCGGGATAAGCCGACACATTAAATTCCGTTCCCAATGCCGTGACTTGGAAATCTGCCGACTTTACGATAAACGGATGTGCTTCGTCACGTCTCACCTTGAAGTTGGCTTCTCCCACCAGATAGACACAACGACTGTCTCCCGTAAACTGTTGAGGATATAGCAAGGTACTTTCTGAATTGATCATCACTTGCGTGCCGTCCGGTAAAGTAATATTCTGCATCTCGGTGGTAGGTATATAAGCCTGCAACAAGTCCGGTGCCTGTCTGTTCTGTAAAGCCAGATAAATAGAGCTAGCGGATACGGCAATCAGCAAAGCCGCTGCAATCTTCCAGATAACCAGCCGCGTATGTAAGGTATGTACTTTTTGTCTCGTCTTTATTCCGGTGAGTTCTCTCATCCTCTCCAACGAATGTTGATAATTGGGAGTAGTTGCGGATTCGGTAGCTTTCCAAAGCTGACTCAATTCGGAATCCTTTTCATCGGCACGTTCGTCATCTATAAGCCATACACGAAAATCCCGGTCGACTTCCGCCGGATAGTCATGCTTGATATAACGGTCTATAACGTCACGAATATAATTCTTCATAAGGTGATATTTATTGTTTCTAAGAAACGTTTACATAATTACCACCATTCAGAAAGAGAAACTACGGAAAGAACCGGAAGAGAATAACAAACATTAACACTTTACGAAGTTCGGTCAATGTTTTGTAGATGTGGTCTTCCACTGTGCGCAGAGGGATTTGCAGTTTCTCCGCTATTTCTTTGTGAGACAAACCTTCAAACCGGCTCATCTCAAATATTTGCCTGCGTTTGGGAGGCAATTGGTCGAGTGCCATCTTGACGAGGAGGAGCACTTCTTTATAATAGAGATTTTCGAGCAATGAAGTATCTTCATCACACAAATCGCCTATCAACTGCGCTTTCATTATCTTATCTTCATATTCCTGTTCCACCTTCTGATGTTTGAAAAGGTTGAAGATTTCATTTCGGGTAACGGTATAAAGATAGCTCGTCATGGTTTCTTGCTCCTGCCAAAGTTCAGGACGTGTCCATAACTTAAGAAATATATTCTGAGCGATGTCTTCCGCATCCTCCTCCGATTTGGTCAACAACTTCGCAAAGTTCTTGACACGAGGGTAGTTAGCCGCGTAAAACCGTTCAAAACGAACATCCAAGTCTTCTACTTTTTCACTCATCTATTCTGCTTTTTATAATGAAAGCCGGACAAATATAGCCAATTTTAATTTCAGACAAACGAATGTCAGTAAAAAAAACATCCCGCCTTTCAGTTCATTTGAACTAAAAAGGCGGGATAAAATCAAAAACAGGAAAGTCCTGTCTTATTCTTCGTCCATCAGGATTTCCAAAATCTGGCAAGCAGCTTTCGCCACCGGAGTACCCGGACCGAAGATAGCAGCCACCCCTGCTTTATACAAGAAATCATAATCCTGTGCAGGAATAACGCCACCGGCAATCACTACGATATCTTCGCGACCCAGCTTCTTTAATTCCTCAATAATCTGCGGAACCAATGTCTTATGTCCGGCAGCCAACGAAGAAACACCGACTACATGAACATCGTTTTCAACAGCTTCACGTGCAGCTTCCGCAGGTGTCTGGAACAACGGTCCCATATCCACGTCAAAACCGCAGTCGGCATAACCGGTCGCTACCACTTTGGCACCACGGTCGTGACCGTCCTGTCCCATCTTCGCAATCATGATACGGGGTTGACGCCCCTCTTTCTTCGCAAACTTCTCAGCCAGTTCACAAGCACGCTTGAAGTCGCTATCGTTTTTACTTTCTGATGAATACACGCCTGATATAGTTCTAATTATTGCTTTATAACGTCCTACGACCTGTTCGCAAGCAGATGAAATTTCGCCCAATGTGGCACGGACGCGCGCTGCCTCCACTGCCAGTTCCAGCAAGTTACCCTTACCGGTCTTCACACATTCGGTAATAGCCGCCAACGCTTTATCTACCTCAGCCTG
Source organism: Bacteroides sp. NSJ-39 (assembly GCF_014287315.1). Lineage (NCBI taxonomy): Bacteria > Pseudomonadati > Bacteroidota > Bacteroidia > Bacteroidales > Bacteroidaceae > Bacteroides > Bacteroides sp. NSJ-39. The sequence continues at coordinate 24,287 of NZ_JACOOB010000013.1, forward strand.
GTTACGTCCCTCTTTCAGACGTTTCAGGTTTTCGATCTGTTCAAGACGAACCGCCGTATTATCAATTTCAAGAATATCAATCGGAGCTTCTTTGTCCAGACGATACTTGTTCACACCGACAATCGTCTGCTGACCACTGTCGATACGAGCTTGTGTACGTGCAGCGGCCTCTTCGATACGCATCTTAGGAATACCTGTTTCGATAGCTTTTGCCATGCCACCCAGTTTTTCAATCTCCTGAATATGCTCCCAAGCCTTATGCGCCAACTCATTCGTCAGAGTCTCTACATAATAAGAACCGCCCCACGGGTCAACATTCTTGCAAATGTATGTTTCTTCCTGAATGTAGATCTGAGTGTTACGGGCAATACGTGCGGAGAAGTCCGTCGGAAGTGCGATAGCCTCATCCAACGCATTGGTATGCAAAGACTGTGTATGTCCCAAAGCGGCAGCCATAGCTTCGATACAAGTACGTCCTACGTTATTGAACGGATCCTGTTCGGTCAATGACCAACCGGAAGTCTGTGAGTGGGTACGCAGTGCCAATGATTTCGGATTCTTCGGGTTAAACTGTTTCACAATCTTCGCCCACAACATACGCGCGGCACGCATCTTGGCAATTTCCATGAAATGGTTCGTCCCAATCGCCCAGAAGAAAGACAGACGCGGAGCAAATGCATCGATATCAATACCGGCGGCAGTTCCGGCACGAAGATATTCGAGACCGTCGGCAAGCGTATAAGCCAACTCAATATCTGCGGTAGCACCTGCTTCCTGCATATGGTAACCGGAAATGGAGATGGAGTTGAACTTAGGCATCTTCTGCGAAGTATACTCAAAGATGTCGGAAATAATTTTCATTGAGAATGCAGGCGGATAAATATAGGTATTACGCACCATGAATTCTTTCAGGATATCATTTTGGATAGTACCAGCCATTTCTTCCAATTTCGCACCTTGCTCCAGACCGGCATTGATGTAGAATGCCATAACCGGCAGCACCGCCCCGTTCATTGTCATGGATACGGACATCTTGTTCAAAGGAATACCATCGAACAGGACCTTCATGTTTTCCAAAGAACAGATAGATACACCCGCTTTACCTACGTCACCTACCACACGTTCGTGATCGGGGTCGTAGCCGCGATGCGTAGCCAAGTCGAATGCAACCGACAACCCCTTCTGACCGGAAGCCAGGTTACGGCGATAGAAAGCATTTGATTCTTCGGCAGTGGAAAATCCGGCGTATTGACGGATCGTCCAAGGACGCAGAGTGTACATTACCGAGTACGGACCACGCAGGTACGGAGGAAGTCCGGCAGCATAGCCGAGATGTTCCATTCCTTCAAGGTCTTCTTTTGTATAAACAGGCTTCACTTCGATGTGTTCCGGCGTTTTCCAATCAGCGGAGATACCGTTAGCCTTTTGCCATTCAGCACCGTTAGCAGGCTGAAATGCGGCATATATATCAATGTTTTTAAAATCTTTTCTCATCTTACTTCAATAGTTTGGCGTTAAACTCTTTCAAGGTATCCAGCACATTGACACGGACATGGATAAAGTACTCAATACCTGCGGCTTTCAATGTATCGGCACATTCCGGATTACCGGCGATGATAAACATAGCACGGCCATTCAAAGCTTTGAAAGCGGGAATTGCATATTCCGCATATTCATCATCACTGGAACAAAGCACCACGATATCCGCCTTAGCAGCCATAGCCGCCTCTATTCCTGCCTCAACCGTTTCGAAGCCCAGATTATCAATCACTTCATAACCGGCACAAGCCAGGAAGTTGCAAGAGTATTGTGCACGTGCCTGACGCATTGCCAGATTACCGATAGTCAACATGAACGCTTTCGGACGTTTGCCGGACGCTTCCGTCTCAAGACGCAAAGCCTCGAATTCGCTGGCAGCACGGTCGGATACCAAAGTAGCCACATCTTTCTCGCAAGTATGTTCTTTGCCACCGCCACAACAACATTTTGCCTCAACCGGTTTCTTGTCACCCGCTTTTTCATTAAAGTTGGGGAATTGGTTGGTGCCCAACAATACTTCACGACGCTGTGCCACCGCTTTATGACGCGCTTTATTGCTTTCGTTCACAGCAGCCTGAACTGTTCCCGCTTTCAAGGCAGCATAGAAACCACCGGCTTCTTCGACAGACAGGAAGAGCTCCCAGGCCTGTTTAGCGATAGAGACAGTCAGGTTTTCAATATAATAAGAACCTGCAGCCGGGTCAATCACTTTATCAAAATGAGATTCTTCCTTCAGCAGCAATTGCTGGTTGCGTGCCAGACGCTCGGAGAATTCATCAGGGGTCTCGTATGTCTTGTCAAATGGAGTAACTGTCATTGAATCCACACCTCCCAAAGCAGCACTCATCGCTTCGGTTTGCGTACGAAGCAGATTCACATGTGCATCAAACAAAGTAAGATTGAATGTGGAAGTTTCGGCGTGAACCGCCATTTTTGCAGCGCAACGGCATTCACCGTTAGGACCTTTATTGTCGCAATCACGTACACATTCGGGCTTATAAGAAGCTACGATATTCGCCCAAAGCAGACGTGCGGCACGGAATTTTGCAATTTCGAGGAAGTAATTGGAGCTGATACCGAAGTTGAACTTGATTTTCTTGGCAACAATGGCAGCGGGAATACCGGCCTCTGTCAGTTGATTCATGTATTCATTACCCCAAGCCAGCGCATAACCCAACTCCTGAGAAATATAAGCTCCGGCATTGTTCAGAGATAAAGCATTTACATTCAGTACACGATAGAAAGGAAGCGGTTGGATGGCCTCAATCAAAGCTTTGCCCGTTTGCACCATATCGCCTTTTTCCTTGCCGCGAGTCAACATCTTATTGAAGAAATCATAGTTTATAGAACCTCTCAGTTTCTTCACATCATAATCTTTCTTCTGGAAATAAGCTACCAGCAGATTAGCCAACTCAACGACGTGTCCCTGGCAAGTAGAGAAGTTCAGTTCAACGCACTCAGCTTGAATATCATTCAACAGTGTTTCAAGATATTCCGCATTGAGTTCCTTTGCTTTCACATGGAAAGAAAGTGAATCGACACCCTTATTCAAGATATCCAACGCCTTTGCATTAGCTTCTTTCGGGCATTCCACTCTGATTTCCTGACGAACCAGCCACTCATTGTTGTCTTTCCTGGTTCCCCTCAGATAAGGGAATTCTCCTGGAAGCGCATCGGTAGTCTTCAAACCCTCCAGATCTTCCATCCGGTAGAAAGGTTTCACTTTGAACCCTTCGTTCGTTTTCCAAACGAGCTTCTTCTCAAAATCAGCACCTTTCAAATCGGCTGTGACCTTCTCCATCCATTGTTCGGTGGAGACTGGAGAAAAGTCTGAGAAGAGTTTTTCTTTTTTGTCTGCCATAGTTTATTTAAAATTAAAACAAGATTAATATTGTCTTTATTTTTATCTATCTCTCTAAATGTCCGTTGTTCGACTTGCAAATATAACCAAATAGTTAAAACAATACTCTTTTTTAGGGAAAATTCGCACAGCCCGGAAAATGAAGAATAAATAAATGAAGAATAGGAAATGGGAAATGAAAAATTACCATTATTCATCCTATATATACAATAGGTATAGAAATTCTTCATTTTTCATTTTTAGTTCTTCATTTATTTGATTTGCTCCAATGTTATGAGTAATTTTGCACCCGTTTTATAAAAGACATTATAAAAACTACTATAAATTATGGATTGGTTACAAAGTTTATTGTGGGACCCTAGTTCTGTGGCACATATCGTGCTCCTCTACGCATTTGTAGTGGCAGCCGGTGTGTATCTCGGTAAGATAAAGATATTCGGAGTATCTTTAGGTGTCACGTTTGTTTTGTTTGCCGGCATCCTAATGGGACATTTCGGCTTCACGGCCGATACACACATCCTACATTTCATCCGTGAATTCGGATTGATTTTGTTCGTATTCTGTATCGGTCTTCAGGTGGGGCCGTCTTTCTTCTCTTCTTTCAAGAAAGGGGGAATGACACTAAACCTGTTGGCTGTAGGCATCGTAGTGTTAAATATTGCTGTTGCGCTGGGGCTTTATTACCTGTGGAACGGCCGGGTGGAATTGCCGATGATGGTTGGTATACTCTATGGAGCTGTGACAAACACTCCGGGACTTGGTGCCGCCAATGAAGCATTGAACCAGTTGAACTATACCGGTCCGCAGATCGCGTTGGGTTATGCGTGTGCATATCCGCTCGGTGTGGTAGGTATTATCGGTTCTATCATTGCTATCCGCTACATCTTCCGTGTTAATATGGCTAAGGAAGAAGAGAATCTGAAGATTCAAAGCGGGGACGCACACCACAAGCCACACATGATGAGCCTTGAGGTACGCAACGAATCAATCAGCGGAAAGACACTGATCGAGATTAAAGAGTTCTTGGGACGCAATTTCGTTTGTTCGCGTATCCGCCATGAAGGGCACGTCAGTATTCCCGACCACGAGACCATATTCAATATGGGCGATCAGTTGTTTATCGTCTGCTCGGAAGAGGATGCTCCGGCTATCACCGTATTTATAGGAAAAGAGGTGGAACTCGATTGGGAGAAACAAGACCTGCCGATGGTTTCACGCCGTATCTTGGTCACCAAACCGGAAATTAACGGAAAAACGCTCGGTTCTATGCACTTTCGCAGTATGTATGGGGTAAATGTAACCCGTATCAACCGTTCCGGTATGGACCTGTTTGCCGATCCGAATCTGGTACTTCAAGTAGGTGACCGTGTGATGGTAGTAGGCCAGCAAGATGCAGTAGAACGTGTGGCAGGTGTGTTGGGTAATCAGTTGAAACGTCTGGACACTCCGAATATCGTAACTATCTTCGTCGGTATCTTCTTAGGTATTCTTCTAGGCAGCCTTCCGATTGCATTCCCGGGTATGCCGACTCCTTTGAAACTAGGTTTGGCAGGTGGTCCGCTGGTAGTAGCGATCCTTATCGGACGCTTCGGTCACAAACTCCATCTGGTAACTTACACAACAATGAGCGCTAACCTAATGCTTCGCGAAATAGGTATCGTGCTTTTCCTTGCCAGTGTCGGTATTGATGCAGGTGCCAATTTTGTGCAAACGGTAGTCGAAGGTGACGGATTGTTATACGTAGGTTGCGGTTTCCTTATCACCGTCATTCCATTGCTTATTATCGGTGCTATTGCCCGACTGTATTATAAGGTAAACTACTTCACTCTGATGGGATTGATAGCCGGTAGTAATACCGATCCTCCCGCACTGGCTTATGCCAACCAGACAACTGCCGGTGACGCTCCGGCCGTAGGGTATTCGACGGTTTATCCGCTATCTATGTTCCTCCGTATCCTAACGGGACAGATGATATTATTAACAATGATGTAAATCAAGCTTAGCTTATAAATAGTAAAGCCGGCTCTATTCTTTTAAGTAGAATATGCCGGCTTTACTGTTTTATCTCCCTTTATTCATTATACCATATATTACAACTTCAGTTTCTTCACTACAAACTCCTCCACAAAGCGTACCGTTTCTTCTATTCCTAAAGAAGAGGAGTCCACACACAGATGATAAGTAGCTGCCGCTCCCCATGTTTTATAACTATAATAATTATAGTATTCCGAACGTTTCTTATCTGCTTTCTCCATCATTTCCTCCGCAGCCTCCTCATCAATATGATGGATCTGACACAACCGTGCAATGCGGTCTTCTTTGGAAGCCGAAATAAAAACGTTTACACAACGCGGATGTTCGCGCAATATATAATCCGCACAGCGCCCCACAAACACACAGGATTTTTCAGCCGCCAAATGACGAATAACATCACTCTGTACCTTAAATAAAGCATCATTGCTCAAACAGTTGGTACACGGCATAGCCCCCTCACTAATAAAAGGGAACCGCATTCCGAACAACCCACCGATAATACCTTGTGAAGCCTTTTCATCCGCTTTTTCAAAAAATTCTCTACACAATCCGCTCTCTTCAGAAGCTAGATTGATCAACTCTTTATCATAGAAGTCGATGCCCAAACGGGCTGCCAACTTCTCTCCTATTTCTTTTCCGCCACTACCTAACTGGCGACCGATATTAATGACATAGCTACCGCTCATAGTACATTTTGTTTTATGGTTTGGTAGCAAACATACGAATTATTTCTAAAACTCACATCATCAGACGAAAGTTATATTTGAAAGTTACAATAAAATATCCTTTTATTTCCTGCGTCCGAGACTCATAAAACCCGTCGGAAGTAGCCATACGAGCATAACTTTTCCGTTTGCCAAGAATATCCGCCCAATAAGCAGACAATTCGGCTTTTCTCTGTTTCAGGAATCGCCAGGTTGCCCTCGCATTCCACACAATCTCATCATCCTCTCCTTTCTGGATATTTGTCCCGCTACGCAAGATATAGCCTGCATCCGTACGCAACTGTAACCCGAAAGGAAAATCCACATAGCCGTCAAAACGGAAATTATAATAGCGGGTATAGGTATTATTATCATTCAGAGAATTAAGTGAATACTGATAATCCCATGAAGTAGAAAAATCAAACCCTCCCCAAGTGGGCTGATAAGAAGCTTCCATCTCGCAATTCAACCCGGTATCACGTGTTGTGCTTTTCTCCGGCTGTTGACTTCTATCCTCATTAATCATACTGACACGATTACTATGTCTTCCGGAGGTACTCAGTTTTAAAGAAAAATGCCCGAAACGCTTCCACCAGTCAGCACTGCCATATGTATTCCAATTTCCATTGATATTTATAGGGTATGTCTCCCGTCCACCGGTCTGCACATCATAGAGAACAACTTGTGTGACACTGTTCTTCTCCATCTGCCATCCCAGATTGGCGGATATTCCCTTTGAAGGATGTTGAAAACTCACATGCATAGTATGCATAAACATCTGTTTCAAATCCGGATTTCCACGAGTAATATACAACGGATCGCTATTATCCGTCAACGGCATTAAGTCCGATAAAGAAGGCTGCCGGGTTCTTCCGTTATAATTAAGACTGACACGCATTTTCTTTTTCCGCCAACTCAGCCATATCATAGGCTGATAATCAATCGTACGCATTGTGGTGTCCGCATAAAGTTTTCCGACTTTCCGATCAATAGTACGCTTCTGCGGAGTGACACCCAACGAAGCATTAAACATCCAAGTATCATCCGAATAATTGAAGCCTACATTCAAGTCGTGCCCATTACTGCGGCTATGACTCCTATTACTTAAACTATCCACATACCCCGCCTCATAACCTGCAGGCAAATCACCGAAAGAATCCCGGTTTGTCATGGAAGACAATTCATACGTATCACGGTTGTCCCGTTCATACTGTGTATTCCAATTATATGCTGCCCGGAAATGCACCTTCTTGCCAATCGGTTGAGTAAAGCTGACTCCTACCCTCCACTGATTATTTGTCTGAGGAGACTTTATATATTGGTTTCGATAAAGTACCGAATCATTCCCATTCTTGTCTTCCAGCTTGAAATAAGTAGTCTGAGACAGCGAAAAACTCTCATTATCTCCCCATGAATCAGAATTTGTAACATTCAATCCTAATGTAGTTCCTTTCTCATTCAAACGCCTCATAATCCCAATCATCCAATTATAACGATTGGATTTATTTTCCGAAGCCGAGCGGTTCTCACTACGATTGACTTTCATATCCTTAGGTATAGATTCAAAATCAGCAAACAGACTCTCATGATTCACATTAGGAGGAGCATCAAAAGAAGCACTCTGATTACTGCTCTCATTCTCGTTGGGAGAAAGCCCGAAACTCCCGTTGAAATGTATGCGTGTACGCTTATCGACTTTCCATTCCCCCATCAGACTCGAATTCATAGACCGGCTTTTCGAAGTACCCTCATTGGCAGAAGCCGAATACTGATTGCCACTCGTCAAATATTGTTCCCGATACATGGAAGTGATATTTCCATTCCGGTTCAAGTCATAGTTCACATTTCCGGTCAAAGAAAACTTCTTGCCGAACTTGCGCGTCATATTCAGCCCGACAGAATTATTGATATTGTCCTTATAAGTGCTATTCTGATAGCGATTGGTAGAACGGGCCATAAAAGAAAGATTCTCTCCGTTCTTATTAAAATAATTCACCTGTCCTTCCAGGTCCTTCTTTTTATTATTTCCATATCCTACCGTCGCATTCGTCAGCCAAGTCTTGTTCAGTTCATCTTTAGTCTGAAGATCAAGCACATACTTTTTCTCTCCAGAACTGATTCCGGTAAACTCTTCTTCTTTTGATTTCTTATCATATACTTTCAGCTTGCTAATCAAGTTTGCCGGCAGATTTTCGAGCGCCGTTTTCTTATCCCCCGAGAAAAAGGATTCTCCATTGACATTGATCTCACTGATAGCCTGACCGTTGTAAGTTAACGAATGATCTTTCTTATTATACACCAATCCCGGAACACGTTTCACCAGATCCTCCAGATAAGAACCTTCGGGAGTTTTATAGGCAGCAGCATTGATAACGGTAGTATCTCCCTTCATCTCTACCTCTTTCAATTTTCCCGTGATTGTCACTTCACCGATTTGTATATCATCATCCTTCAGTGTGACCACACCAACATTCACAGACAGCGAATCACTTAATATACGGTATACGGACTCCATTCCCATGAAGGAGACTTTCAATAAATATTGCCTTCTGTTCTGCGGCTGATATTTAAGAACAAAACGACCGTTCTTATCACTTGTCGTACCCTTTACAAAAGTGGAATCCCTCTTCTCCAGAACAACTATACTGGCAGATGGCAGTGGTTGTTTTTTGTGATTACCAGCTTCAATAGTCTGCACAGCTCCTCTTACCGTCCTTACCTGTTGCGCATACGACACCGTATGCGCACAAAAAATGAATAAAAAAATTCCGCACAGTCTACAAGCATTCATGTCAATAGTAGTAGTCTATATTAATTTAACTGAAATGATGGAGTAAAATTAAACAGTTTTTTTGAAAGCGTACTACTTTATTCATTTTATTAAAACTTATTACATTCCAATCACACAAAACATTCAAGAACAGCCATCAAATAAATCCGGTTAAAATAAAAACAAACTAATAATAAGTCCTATCTTTGCCGTTCGAAAATATCCACTATCATTTTTCTAATTAAAATTTATATAGAAGTGAAATCTCCGTTCCTGACCATCACGTTGCTATGCCTTCTCCTTTTGACAGGCTGCATCATTAACCATAATAAAACATCTTTGGAAGCATTCAACCGGGAGATATATACCCCCGAATACGCTTCGGGATTTAAGATTCTGGGTGCCGAAGACTTTGCCAGTACACTGATACAAATATCAAATCCCTGGCAGGGAGCCAAAGATGTGAAGATGTCCTATTTCGTTTCACGCAACGGTGAGCAGGCCCCTGCCGGATTCAATGGTCCCGTTATCCCGGCCGGAGCCAAACGGATTGTGTGTATGTCTTCTTCCTACATTGCCATGCTCGACGCGTTGGGAGAAATCAGCAGAGTTGTCGGAATTTCCGGTATGGATTATATCGCCAATCCTTACATCCTCGCCCATAGGAATTCAATCAAAGATATGGGAGCAGAAATGAATTATGAGTTGTTGCTGGGACTGAAACCTGATGTAGTTCTGCTATACGGGATAGGTGACGCCCAGACTGCCGTAACCGACAAATTGAACGAACTCTCCATACCTTATCTATATATAGGAGAATATTTGGAAGAATCGCCGCTTGGAAAAGCCGAATGGATGATTGTCCTCTCGGAGTTGATTGACAACCGGGAAAAGGGCTTGAACATATTCCGGGAAATTCCCCGACGCTATCATGCACTGAAAGCCTTGACCGACTCCGTAGAAAAACGCCCCACCGTCATGTTCAACACTCCGTGGAACGACAGTTGGGTAATGCCTTCCACCCAAAGCTACATGGCGCAACTAGTTGCCGACGCCGGAGCCGACTATATCTATAAAGAAAACGACTCCAACAGCTCGACTCCCATCGGCCTGGAAACAGCCTACGGACTAATACAAAAAGCCGATTACTGGATCAATGTAGGTTCTGCAAAAACGCTGGATGAACTGAAAGCCGTTAACCCCAAATTTGCAGACGCCAAAGCTGTACACGAAAAGACAGTGTACAACAACAATCTACGGCTGACACCCACAGGAGGAAACGACTACTGGGAGTCATCTGTGGTACGTCCCGACGTAGTGCTACGTGACTTAATCCGTATCTTTCATCCGAAACTCGTATCCGACTCACTTTATTATTACCGAAATCTGGAATGAAAAGAACCGATTATTCGGATATGAAAGAATTTGAGCATTTTTCATTTCTAACAACTATCTTTGCAGAAGTCTAACATACTACAAATCGTAATCCGGGATGAAACAGCCTCATGCACATATCACTTTTTTATTCGTTACACTAGGCATTGTCGCCATACTGTTATTACTGACAGATATGGCAACAGGAGATACATTTATCCCTATTTCCAAAGTATGGGCGGTACTCACCGGAGGTGAATGCGACGAAATGACACGTAACATTCTGTTGTCCATCCGCTTCGTGAGAGTTGTAGTGGCAGGATTGATAGGTATAGCATTATCCGTAAGCGGGTTACAGATGCAGACCGTTTTTCAAAATCCTTTGGCCGACCCTTATCTATTGGGTGTCAGCTCCGGAGCAGGCTTAGGAGTGGCATTGTTTATACTCGGCGCTCCGTTGCTCGGATGGACAGCCTTCCCATTGCTGCAATCCATCGGAATCATCGGTTCCGGATGGATAGGTACTGCCGTCATCCTGCTGGGAGTAGCCGTCATCAGCCGGAAAGTCAAGAACATTCTGGGAGTTCTGATCATGGGAGTCATGACAGGTTATGTAGCAGGCGCCATCATCCAGATATTGCAATATATGAGTTCTGCCGAACAGCTAAAAGTGTTCACACTGTGGTCGATGGGCTCACTCGGTCATATCACAATGACACAGTTAGCCATTATGGCCCCCATAGTATGTATCGGACTCGTGGTTTCCATCGCCTGCATCAAACCGCTGAACTTGCTGCTGCTTGGAGAAAACTATGCACGGACGATGGGAATGAATATCAAACGCTCACGGACACTCATTTTCATATCTACCGCCCTACTGACGGGAACAGTTACCGCCTTCTGCGGTCCGGTTGGATTTATCGGATTGGCCGTGCCGCACATCACACGATTGTTATTCAACAATGCCGACCATCGTGTGCTCGTTCCGGGAACAATACTTACGGGACTTATCGGTATGCTGCTTTGCGACATTATCGCCAAAAAATTCCTGCTTCCGGTCAACTGTATTACCGCCCTGTTGGGAGTTCCGGTCATTTTATGGGTAATTGCTAAAAACTTGCGTATAATCAAATGATTCAACTTAAAGATTTGACATTGGGATACGGTCGGCGCATATTGCTGGACAATGTATCCGCCCGGATACCAGAGGGACAACTAGTTGCCCTGTTGGGACGCAACGGCACAGGAAAAAGCACCCTGCTCCGTGCCATGATGGGATTGGAAAAACCTCAATCAGGAGAAATCATCTTGCAGGAAAAAAACGTAGCTTCGCTAAAACCGGAGAGATTGGCCCGCAGCATTAGTTTTGTAACGACTGATAAGGTACGCATTGCCAATCTCCGGTGCGAAGACGTGGTCGCTCTCGGACGTGCGCCTTATACCAACTGGCTCGGACAGCTGCAAGGAGAAGACCTAAAGAGGGTGGACAATGCCATGCGACTGGTCGGTATGTCCGGCTATGCCGACAAGACAATGGATAAAATGTCCGACGGCGAATGCCAGCGAATTATGATTGCCCGTGCACTTGCACAAGATACACCGGTCATTCTATTGGATGAGCCTACCGCTTTTCTGGACTTGCCCAACCGGTATGAATTATGTCTGCTCCTGAAAAGGCTGGCACAGGAAGAAAACAAATGTATCGTATTCTCCACACATGATTTAGATATTGCATTATCAATCTGCGACTTTATCATGTTGATCGATAATCCTCACTTATATGCGTTGCCGACTTCCGAAATGGTAGCCAGCGGACACATAGAAAGACTTTTCCACAATGAATCCATCACTTTTGATGCACAGGAGATGAAAGTACGTATCAAATGAAGCTAGAAGACAATGGGATACGGTGCGCTGTGAAGACCGAAGAAAGTTACACTTCTTCACAGTGTGCCATATCCCAACCACGAAATTGAAAACTATGTCTTTACTGTTTTCACTCCAAAAGCACAATAAGTCAAATAACACACACAAGCTAAAGTAACAAAAACACCTCCGATCACACCTACTGTTCCAATCGCAAATCCAATAACCGGAGTAACGACTCCGCCACCGGCAACAGCAGTAATCATCAATCCTGAAATTTGGTTTGCTTTTTCCGGCCTTGCCTGTAAAGCCATCGAATAAATGATAGAAAATACGGATGAGGCAAAGAAGCCGACAGCACCGATACAAATCAGATTCACCATATCATTTTTTACAAAGGCCAGAATAAGCAAAGAGAAAATACAGGCAACAATATTCACACGGAAATATTTCATTTCAGCAATACGGGCTAACAAGAAAGCACCCAGCAAAGCACCTACCGTACGGCTTAAAAAATAAACCTGTGGGGCAAACTTCACTTGTTCTGCCGTCCAGTCAAATCGTTCCGCCATCAGTTTGGAGCTAATAAAGTTGGTAGCAACATCTACTCCCACAATAAAAAAGATACCCAGAAACAACAACAGAATCGTTTTATCCTTCAACAAAGAAAAAGTATCACTGATAGAAATCTGCTGCGTTGCAGCGGTAGAATCTTCCCGTTTAACAGGAGTAGCCATCAGCCAAACAGCGGATAATAATGTGATAAAGCCTAATATCGGGAAGCAATAATACCATTTGTCATCTCCAAAGTGAGCTACAGCCAACAATACAATCTCCGGCCCGACGAGAGAAGACACAGCTTTAATCACTTGTCCTGCAGTCAAACTACTTGTCAGCAAACGTTGGCTGGTTACCACATTACTCAATAACGGATTCAGTGAAACCTGTAAAATGGCATTGCCAATTCCCAAAAGAGCATAAGCTATCATACAAGTCGCACTGTTATAAACGACTAATGGCAGCAGCATACCCACTACCGTTATTCCCATACTAAGTAAAACCGTATTTTTACGTCCCCATTTGTTCATCTGATTTCCAACAGGAATACCTAAAAACAGGAACCAGATAAAAACCAATGAAGGAACAAATCCCGTCATGACGGGAGACCAGTCGAAAGTACGTTGAACATAATCGGACGAAATACCGACTATGTCACAGAAGCCCATTACAAAGAACCCGAAGAGGACGGGAAGGGCGGCATAAATAGAGTTTTGTGTTTTCATGTTTAACTCACTATATTATAAAATGTAGAATCCTCGGTGCCATTGTCAAGCGACATCGGCACCGAGGTAAATAAGCTGTTTATTCAGAACAATGAGGCGGATTTTCCACTCCCCATTTTTCATTCGGTTGATTACCCATTGTGAGTTTCAATGTTCCACCTTTATAGAGTTCATCCCGGTACAACCAGCACTGTTCCAATGGTTCGCCATTCAGCGTAGCAGACTGTACATAATAAGCATCCGGTGTATTACCAGTCGTTTCAATCACAAACGTTTTTCCCGTCGCGTTCATCGGACTAAGTTTGATTTCAATCTTATCAAACAACGGACTGCCCATCTGGAAAGTCGGCCGTTCACAAGAACCACCCTGTACATCAAACAACCCCATTGCTGCCATCACATACCAAGCTCCCAACTGTCCCTGATCCTCATCCTGACCGTAGCCATAACCATGCTCTCCGTTTGTTCCATAAAACTCATCACAAATCAAGCGCGTCCATTTCTGTGTCAGGTAAGGTTTACCGGAGAAATTGAATAACCAGGAAATATGAAGACTAGGCTGATTTCCATGATTATAAGGGCTCTGTAAACCAGAGAAAGCATTTACTACTTTTCCACCACCAAAAATCGACTTACGGGCTTCTGTGAAGATAGAATCCAACCGATTATTAAACTCATCTTTGCCGACTTTTTCAATCAAACGAGCCGGATTCTGCGGTACAAAGAAAGTATATTGCATTGCATTCCCTTCCTGAAAACCTCTCCATGATTCCAATGGATTAAAGTTATCAATAAACTCACCATTGGGTACTCTCGGACGAATCATCTTCAGCGAATCATCAAACAGCTTTTCCCAACCTGCAGAAAGCTCCATCAAACGCTCATAATCTTCCGTACGTCCCAAAGCTTTTGCCCATTGAGCCACTGCATAAGCACTAAAACTATATTCTAATGTGTGAGATACGGAGAAGCTCGAACCTTCCGGATGTGTGCCGAAATGAACACTGTTTTCATAAGGCACATACCCTCTCTCTACAAACTGCTTCACATCCATCTTGCCTGCCCCTTCAATGCGGCCTTCCCAGCCTAATTCATTCTTCAAGGCTGCCTGATAAGCTGTTTCCACATCAAAGTTACGAATTCCACTATTATAAGCACCCGCTAAAGTGATGCTCACCATATTGGTTCCTACTCCGGAAACATACTTGCTAGTTGCAATACCATCACCCAGCCAACCAGCATCTTTATACACCAGTAACTGACTGTTTACAAAGTCATTATAGTACTCCGGATATGCCAATGCCCAAAGAGAAGTAAGGTTCCAGTAAGCTCCCCAAACCGCATCCGTATTATAGTGATTATATTCCGGTTTACCATCCTTAGTCAAAGGTATCTGACCAATGGTACCGTCATTTTTAGGATAAGCTCCGTTGACATCGCTGGCAAGCCCTCTACCCAATAATGCATGATACAACCCGGTATAGAATTTGATTTTGCTATCTTCCGTACCTCCGGAAACCAAGATGCGGCTCAAAGACTCATTCCATTTATCCGTAGTCGCTTTCATAGCCTCATCAAAAGTCAAGTCTTTCGCCTCCGATTCCAAATTCACTTTTGCATTTTCTATGGAAGTATACGATAAACCTATTTTTACATTGACTATCTCGTCTTTCTTTGTTTTATAATTCAGACACATGATAGCACCCGGCCCTTTTATTTCATTACGAGCCATCAAAGCACTATCTTGATAAAAAACTTCGACAGATTCCGGCGCACGGTCCAATTTTGCATAAAAATACATGGCAACCGAGGCACCTGCCTGATATTTCTTCACATATTCCGGCTCTGTAATCACATAACCTTCAATAGTATTTCCATCTACCTGTCTGATGTACGCATCACGCACAGCTCCACTTTCGCCCTGACGATTGCCGATATTAAACAATATATGGGCATTCTCCGATTCCGGGAATGTATAACGCTGGAATCCGACACGAGCCGTAGCAGTAAGTTCAGCCTTTACCTGATAATCCTTTAATAACACAGAATAATATCCCGGACGTGCAGTTTCATCTTTTTTATCAAAGCGGGAACGGAAACCTTTATCCGGTTCTTCCAGCTTTCCGGGGTTTGTTTTCACTTCTCCCGTAACAGGCATCAGTGAAATTCCTCCTATCTGAAACTCGTGCAAGCAGGGAAAACCATCAATAGAAGCATGACCGTCCTCATAACCTACAGCCTCCCAACCTTGATTATTTCCGTACGTGCCGTTTGTAGATGCACCCAGCTTAGCTAAACCGAAAGGCTCGGCAGCCGGAGTATAGAAAAACCACCGACTATGAACCGTACCAATATTCGGGTTCACATACTCTACCAGATTGGGACGATCAGGTGTTTTGCACCCTACGATACCTGCCAGAATCAACAGGCTACCTATCCATTTTAATTTCATCATTTATTTCATTTTTCTGTTTGTAACTTCTCCTTTAATCATTGCCACACGTGCATAATATTCCGGTACACACGAAGCATCCAATAACCATTTCGGCTTACGTTTTTCATCAGTCCGCCCTGTCCAGTCATGATACATCAGTCCCGCCTGATCACGTGCATGATCCCAAGCATAATCCAGTCCTTTTATCATCGTATCCACATACTTTGAATCCCCCGTAACATTGTACAGATCGTGATACCCTCTAAACAAAACCAGATTAAACCAAGGCAAATCTGCAATATAGGGAATACCTTCTTCCGTGTATTTAAAGAACACTTTGTAACTTCCTTCTGCCAGAAATTTAGCATTATTCAGATACGCCTGCTCACCCGTATAATTATATAAAGCTACAGCTGCTTGTAACAAAGTACCTGTATTGTAAGTATACAAATCCGGGCATACTGCCGAAGTCGTTGTTAACCATGAGTTCCAAACGACTCCTCTTTCCGGATCTTTCAGATATTTATCAATCCAATGATAGAACTTCTTTCCCACCTCCAGATAATACTCATCTTTAGTTGCTTCATAAAGTTTTAAAGCCAACACCATCGCTTTTCCGTTAGAACAGGCAGGTTTCTGATCTTTCACTCCTTCCAGCCAGGAAACAGCTCCTTCAAAGTTCTCATCCCAACCACTTAAAATAAAGGTCAATACCTGTTTCGCTTTCTCCAGATAATGAGGATTTTTAGTTACCAAGTAAGAATCAATATAATCAATACCCACTAAACCATTGTCATCATAATAGCGGTCTACCTTTCCAAATTGAACAGGGTAAGCCTGATAACCGAAAGGAACGCGTGTTGTATCATAATAATGTTCCATCGCCATCACCATCGAATCGACATAAACTGTATATTTCTCCGGTTCGATGGCAGCCATCAATACTGCTGAAGAAAAGACACCACTCATAGGCCATAGGTAAGAAACCTCTTGTGCCTGTCGGGTAGAATCATTAAAATAAGTCAGATCAGGACGATGACTACCGGGATAATATTCAGAGAAGAGACCGTATTTGGGAACCCGATAGAGTTCCCAGACACGTTGAAACATTTCTTCCGCCTTATCTTTGTTCGGAGTCGCTTTGGGCTCTCCTGCACAAGAGAAAAGCATGGATACCGCTGATACAAATAAAACTATATTTCTAATTTTACCATTCATACACTATTCTTCCGTCACAGTTTCCCCTTTATACAAAGCTATAATTCCCAGAGATTCTAGTGCAGCATCCTGCATCAACAACTGTTCAGCCCGTTTCGGGTCTGTTCCAGTCCAATCTTCATAAAACAGTCCGCTTGACAAACGAGCATTCTCGTATGCATAATCCAAGAAGTTAATGAATGTTTTGATATAATTACCTGCATTTTTGTAATAAGGTTCAATATCAATAAAGGCACGGATCAGTTTTGTTGTAAACCAAGGATCATGATCAGGATAAGCTAACGCCAACCCATTAAGCGGACGTACAAAATAATTATACGCACCTTCAGAAGAAGCAATGGCATTGTCCAGATAAGTTTGTTCACCTGTTATTTTATACAGACGGACTCCGTTAGAAATCATTACACCAGTATTGTAAGTCCATTTTGTTTTATTAATAGATCCGTCCGCTTGTTTATCATTCCAGTAGCAAGCATCTTCCGGATCACGCAGATTATTCAACGTCCAAGCATATAAACGTTTTGCCAAAGCTAAAACATCTGCTTTTTCCTCTTGAGGACATACTGAATAATATTCAAGTAAGAATAGTGTTGCATATCCATTGGCACACGTAGGCTTATTGGAATCACCAACTCCCTGCTGTCCCTTCTGATCCTCATTCCACCAAAGACCTCCTCCAAATGTATCATCTTCACCTTCTTGCAAAAATGCCACGATTCTTTTGGCCTTTGTCAAATAGTCTTGATTATTTAACAAATTAAAAGCCTCTACCAATTCAATCCCTACAATAGAGTTATCATCATAAAAACGCGTTCCACTACCAGTAGTACCATTAGTTTGAGAACCATAACCACCCACAGCTCCATCAGGGGTTGAATAATAAACTTCAAAGCGGTCAACCATAGTTGCATAATTCACATCATAGCCCAAAGAATGTAAAGCTGCGACCCCTGATACCAGTCCGTCATACGGCCATAAGAAAGAAGCCGAGTTATCACCATCTTTCTTGGGATAATTTTCATTATACAATCCTTCTGTCGCCCCACTATTGATCCGGTAACACTGATTAATCAAATCAAACTGCTCTTTAGCGCGTTTATGATAAACGACTTCCTCTCCGGGTTCTGACGGAGTAATCGGTGTAGGCGGAATATATTTCTCTACGTCATCTCCGGCACAGGAGAATAATAGTACCGGAAGAATAGCTAAAATAGTCTTTATCTTTTTCATAACTTAGTTTTATTAATTAATCGGAGTCACATTAGTAAATGTATGTATCATCAATCCATCCGCGTTCGTATCGATAGTGATAGTCGCATGCGTATAATCCAGACTACCTTTCATTTTCCAAAGGTGTTCCCATTGACTCCATTGGAACTCATACAAAGCATAGAAAGAAGCAGGTTCTCCACCCACCGGGCGTTCGGCACTCACATCATCGCCTCTACCCCAACACATAGTTCCATCATTCACTTGAGCTAAAAAGTAATAACGCTCCTCTATCCAACCAAAAGGAGGATTAGTTTCCGGTTTTGCCGGATCATAGAAACGAATATCACCTTCTCCTACAAATTTACCGTTGCCAGCATATTCCAGTACAGCTATATCAGCAAATGTTGCTCCCCAGACGCAACGAACAGAAGAACCTATTTTTTCTGTCGTCATAGCCATTGTATTAAAGTTTACAGTCAGACGGGTTACCTCTTCGGAAGCAGTTACTGCCGTTTCACCATCACCCTCTCTCAACTTCGAACTATCATCAATATAATAACTGAATGTTTCACCTGTCGTAGCAGACTTAAATGAGATATTTCCAGCAGACAATTTTGTATAAATCTGGAAAACTCCCTCTTCTACACAACGGAACGGAATTCCGCCTTGTCCACCGTTCTCCGTAGCCGAACCATATAAATACAATTCTGCCGGAATATTATCAATTCCCTCCCCACGAGTCACAGTGATATTAGCCACCTTATCGGACTTCTTCACCACTCCTCCTTTCGAAGCAGTCACTGTCCATTTAATATCCCCTGTTCCCAAAGGATAAATACCAGCATTTCTGGCAATCGTATTAATAGCCGCATGAGTAATCGACAAACTGGGATTGGCTCCCAAATCACTTTTCATTGTAGCCAGTGGCTTTGAAAAGTCTCCGTCTGCTTTGTCAAACAAAACCTCGTACAATACAATTCCGCCGTCTGCCGCACCGCCTCCGGACCATGATAGCACAACAGGTACTGAAGATGACACATCCAACTGGATAGAGGCAGGGGAATTCAATTCCGTAGGGACTGTAAAATCCGCATTCAATTCATAATCTTCCTGACAGGATACCATTGCCAGAAATACTGAACATATTAATAATATCTTTTTCATAATTGTTCCTTTTTGAGTCGTTAAACCAATTACCAATTCGGATTCTGCACCAAATTACCATTCAAGTCACGTTCAGCCTGTGGTATAGGCCACAAATAATGTTTATTTGCATTAAAAGCTCTATTTTCAACCCGAACGTATCCGTTATCCGTACCTACCACTTCATTCGTCTTCAATCCGTGACACCATCCGTTCAATACATCATCCGCAATTCTCCAACGGATAATATCCTTATGACGATGACCCTCCAATGCCAGTTCCGAACGACGTTCATTCCGTACAATCTCAATCAGTTTATCTTTAGAAGCTCCTTCCGGGAATTCCACTGCCGAAGCAAGTGTAAATCCGGCTCTATCACGAATTGGTTTAATAGTTGCATCCCAAGCCGTCTTATCCAGTTCACCTAACTCTGCCAATGCTTCCGCATTCATCAATAGAATATCAGCATAACGAATCAAAATCGGATTCAAACCGGAATAAAGAGTAGCACGATACGTATTATCCCAGTATTTCTTGATATAATAACCGGTAGCCGAACAATCCGATCCTACACCGTATCCATCTTTACCTTCTCCTTTCTCACAGTTGATAACGACTTCTGTTCCGTCAGCCAACGTATATGAGTTCCCAGTATACATCACTGTTGCTTTCAAACGTGGATCACGATTAGCATACGGATTACTTTCGTCAAACGATGTTCCTGTCTCTCTTATTGTTTTTCCATCTAGCATAATATAACTGTCTACCAACTCCTGCAAAGGAGAAAGCTGGGAATATCCCCCCAATGAAGGTGGCAGGAAAGCATACATCATCTGATGTTCACGGCTGGTCGGACGATACTGTGCATCCAAAATTACTTCAGAGTTGTATTCATTAGCAATCTCAAACAATCCTGCATAACTTCCAAAGAGCCTAAAACCTCCCTCCGTCATAATGGTGGACGTGATATTTTTCACTTGCGTCCAGTTACCTTCGAACAGATAAATTTTAGCTTTGATAGCCATTGCCGCCCAACGGGTAATCCGTCCTTTATTATCCGCATCATAAGAAGCCGGCAGGTAATTACCGTTAATCACTTCATCCAAATCCGCCAACATATTAGCAATGACAGTAGCTCTATCTGTACGTGCGATAGACATACTTTCCTTAATAGAAAGCACTTTCGTTGTATAAGGCACATCTCCGAACTTCGTATACAATTCATAATAATTATAAGCACGAAGCACTTTAGCCTCACCGATATAACGTTTCTTCAATTCCGGATCTAAATCAGGAACCCGGTCAATATTTTCGAGCAACTGGTTGCACATACGGATACCCGTATAACGTCCGTCCCAAACCTGTTTCACGTAAGAGTCGGCTGTAGAATATGAACCATTACCAATATTTTGTGTAAAATCATTAGGTTGTTTGGTATATGCATTGTCCGTCATAGCTTCACTATAAAGCTGTTCGTCCATATTTCCCAAATACGTATAGCAATTATTCAACGCCTTGACAGCTGCTTCAGGATCTTCTTCCCAATAAGTCAAGTCCGTTTCTCTGTCATACGGTGCCGTATCCAAGTCAACACAAGAGGCACCGCCCACTACCAAAACAGCAGATAAAATCAAATTCTTTATAGTTGTTTTCATCACGGTACAGTTTAAAATTTAACATTAAGTCCAAATGAATATACTCTTGCCACAGGATAAGCACGACCACTGCCGTCTCCGGTATATTCCGGGTCCCATCCACCTTTCATCTTCGTGAAAGTCAACGGATTCTGCACGCTGGCAAAAATTCTCAAATTCTTGACATAGAGTTTTTTCATCCATTGCTGTGGGAAAGTATATCCGATCTGCGCATTTTTCAGACGCAAATATTTAGCGTCCTGAATCCAGAAATCTGATTTTGCAGCATTATTAGCCGATTCTGCTCCCATTGTCAGACGGGGATAAGTAGCATCCGGATTATTCGGAGTCCAACGATCCTGATGGAAATCCATTACCGGACCTTCATTATTATTATGGAAAGCCTCAACAGATTCACCACGCATCCATTTGTTACGTCTTCCCACTCCTTGCCACATCATCGAGAAATCAAAGCCTTTATATTCCAACCCATAAGTAAAGCCGAAAGTATATCTCGGAAAATCATTACCTACGATAAAGCGGTCATCATCCGGTTTAATCACACCATCGCCATTTTTATCCAGATAGCGGATATCTCCCGGTTTCGGTGTAATACCTTCCAGGTGCGGTCCTTTCTGACATTCTTCCTCATTCTGGAAAAATCCGTCTGAACGATATGCATAATAAGAATACAAAGGATAACCTTCCTTAATAATAGTCTGTACATCCGAACCACCGATAATTTCCGTACCGCGTGTATCTATTACTTCATTAAAGCTATCCGAAATATTTCCGGAGAAGTTATGCACTACTGGGCCAGTCTTCAAGCGATAGCTCACTGACAACTCCCATCCCCTCGTTTCTACTTTACCAGCATTCTGAATAGGCGCACCATTACCAAACAGTCCGGGAACCGGTAGATTCACCAAAATATCTTTTGTGCGGTTATTAAAACAGTCAAAAGTAATATTCAAATCATTATTCAACAATCCCAATTCGAAGCCGATATTAGCCATACGGGTAGTTTCCCATTTGAGATCAGGATTTGTAGAAGCAAATGTAGCCGTCTGCGCCAATTTATCTCCGAAACTGATGCCGTTAGTCACAGACACCGTCTGCATGTATTGATAGGCACCAATACGGTTATTACCTACCAATCCCCAGGAACCTCTAATTTTTAGAGAAGGAACATACGGTTTCAATACAGACCAGAATTTTTCCTCCGAAATACGCCATCCTGCAGAGAAAGAAGGGAAGACTCCCGAACGGTTTCCTTTAGCAAAATAAGAAGAGTAGTCATTACGGATATTAAATTCCAGTAAATATTTCTCATCATAATTATAAGTGGCTCTTGCAAAACCGGAATAGATAGCCCAGTCACTTCCCGAACCTGTATTACTTACCTTATCACCACTCAAATCACCTACAAAAATGTCGTATTTAGAATCTTCCGTCAAACGACTGGTAGAGAATTGTTTTTCAGAGAAACCTTCATAAGCATACCCCAGTAATCCACCGATAGAGTGCTTTCCTATCTTCGTATTATAAGTCACCATCAGATTGGTAGTGATATTCTTGGAACGGTAGAATTGCTCGGTCAACTTGTTTTCAGTATCTCCCGTACCTTCAAAAGCTTTCCGGTTTTCATGCAATTTATTATTCCACACGCGTCCACCAGCACTTCCAATCAGTTTCAGTCCTTTATATACTTCCCATTCGGCTTGTATGGTTCCCAATAATTCATCATTCACATTCTGGCGATAACCGCCTTCTTCCAAACGTTGTAAACCGTTTGAGTTACTTCCGGCTGGATAATTATAACTACCATCCTCATTCTTGATCGGATAAATCGGCGGCATACGGTTTGCCTGCTCGATAATCCATTCCGTCCAGTAAGCATGTTCTTTAATGTCATTACGGGCAAATTGAGAAGTCAAATTCAATGTAAAGTTATTCGTCACCTTATGGCTTACATTCAGACGTGCATTGTAGCGCTTATAACCATAATCAGGTCCCTTGAACATACTACTCTGATCCAGATAACCCAGAGAAGCCATATAAGACAACTGATCGTTACCGCCTGTCATCGAAACATTGTGTGAACTTTGAGGAGAATTACGATTATAAAGTTCTTTCACCCAATTTACATTCGGACCACCATTTCTATATTGCGCAATCTGCTCGGGAGTGAATTTTGCAGCTCTTCCCGAATTAACAGCCGCTTCATTATACAGTTCAGCGTATACCCACGAGTCTGCTATCTTAGGCAATGAAGTAGGTTGCTGAACACCATACATAAAATCATAAGAGATTTCCACCTTACCGGCTTTTCCTTTCTTGGTAGTGACAAGTACCACACCATTGGAAGCACGTGAACCATAAATAGCAGTAGAAGAAGCATCTTTCAAAATAGAAATCTGCTCAATATCAGCCGGATTCAGATTGGCGAGCGATCCTTCAATTCCGTCAATAATCACCAACGGATCATTGTTGTTCATTGTATTCAAACCACGGATATTAATAGAAGGTACACTACCCGGAGTAGAACTTCCCTGCTGAATTACCAAACCGGGAGTCGTTCCCTGCATCGCTTCCAATACATTGGAAATCGGCTTTCCTTCCAATTCATCCGTAGAAACAGAAGACACAGCTCCTGTCAGGTTGACTTTCTTCTGCACACCGTAGCCTACCACTACCACATCTTTCAAAGCAACCACATCCGACTTCAACACCACATTGATAAACTGGCGGCCGTTCACCGGAACTTCCTGTGTTTCATATCCAATTGAGGAAACTACCAATACCGCTTTCGAAGCAACATTCAGTGAAAAATTTCCATCCATATCCGTAGCCGTACCCGTAGATACACCTTTCACCAGCACGGTAGCCCCAATCACGGGTTCCCCGTCTGCCATTACCTTACCTTTCACTGCGATTGTATTAGATTGCGCATACAGTTTGGAACCAACAGCCACATTCATACAAACAATCAACATAACAGCCAATAATTGCCAACTCGAAAATGCCGTTCTGAAAAGCCGACGGGCAAATTGCGCGTTCAATAGATTAGATTGTTTCATAACATTTTATATTTGAATTAATAGAAGAGTTATCATATATTATAAGATATTAAGTTGGGACAAAGCAAAGGAATAAGCCCCTAAAGCAACGGCTCTGCTTGCTCCTAATGTAGAAACAGCAATGCCTATTTTCTTGTGACAGGCATAATGCACCTCTCTCTCCGAAAATGGTATTTTCACCATCTTGTCTTTTTCCTCCAGAAATTTATCAAATGCCTCTTTTTCGGACAGATTGAACACCTCCATCTGCAAACAAGGGAAAGAAGCTCCTGCAAATGTGCCGATCTGCCGATTCATCTCATTCATGATTCCCGGAAGTATGTATTTAGCCGCTCCGGCCACTCCTCCGCCAATCACCACCAAGCCATCAACAATATTCAATGCACGGATGATAGCATCACCAGCCATTTCTCCCAGTTCGTTAAAACTCCGGACAGCAGCCTGCTGATCTCCCTCTGCGATCCCTTCGGCAATATCATATATATCTTTGGGAGTTAAAGAAGAAGCATCCTTTCCGGTCAATTCCTGATATACTCGCCTGACAGCCCTGATGCTGACACTTTCTTCCGCGATCATTTCGGGATATTTCTTATTCCGCATAATCCAGACGTCGCCGCCGCAACCGTTGTCTCCGGTCAGTAACCGACTGTCAATCACCACTCCGGCACCAAACCCTGTACCCAGCGTAATTCCGAGCAGGTTCTTATATACCTTACTGCTGCCTGCTTCTTTCAGGCGCTTATTTACTTCAGGTAAAGTGCCCGCCAAAGCTTCACCATAGGCGAACAAATTACCATCATTATTAATAAAAACCGGAATACCAAATTGCTCTTTCAAATAAGGTCCGAGTGCCACTCCTCCCCTGAAAGCCGGGAAGTTAGGCAAGTCACCAATAATTCCATGCTCATAGTCAGCAGGCCCGGGAAAAGCAAAACTGATAGCTACCGGAAGTTTAGGTAATCGTTTTTCAACTTCCAGGAAGCCTTCTACAAGAACAGACAAGCAACGCTCTAAGTCGTCGGACGCTGCCGGAAGGCAAATAGGTTCCACTATTTCGCGACAGCCCTGTATGGCTGAAAACACGAAATTAGTGCCTCCCGCATCAAGCGTCATCACGATTCGTTCATCATGTTCGTACATAGGTTTCAAGATATTAGATGATTGAATTATTTCATTATTAAAAGCGTACGTAGGCTTTTATCGTTACACATTCTTTTCCTGCCGATTTACCATACGGAGCAATGGTATATTCTTTCACTCCGGCAGGAATGATAAATGTTTCCGCATAATGCACCACAAAAGGTTCAAAGGCGTGAGTAGGACTCTCAACGACGGCCTCTTCTCCCTCCAGCAGATTCAGCACATTTACACTATCGTTTGTGTGATGCAGCACCGGTGACGAGAAACGGTGACGACGGGTTTCGATAAATTCATTCGGATGCAATCCGGTACGTTCCTCAATCCACCCATCCCCGGAAGCCACTTCCTTAAACTGGTTGCGAAGATGTTCATTTACATATTCCGTATCCCGGTTCCAGTTGATTACGCATTTACCACGTTCCACATTGATTGGGCGTGGTTTTCCATCCAGTCCCAAGCGTTGCCAGTCCCATAGTTTGAAAGTAAAGAGGTTCGGAGTCGAACTGATTTCAAGTACCATACTATTCGCACCGGAACAATGAATCGTTCCTCCCGGAATCAGGAAGTGATCGTGTTTCTTTGTCGGAATCTTGTTGACATACTTTTCTGCGTCGAACACCAATTCGCCTTTTTGCGCCTTACGCAAATCATCGATCATCGCTTCTTTATCAACGCCCGTTTTCACTCCCAGATAAACTACGGCATCTTCTTCCGCATCTACCATGTAGTAACTTTCATCCTGTGTATAGTACATACCGAAACTATCACGGATAAATTGAGTGGTGGGATGCACCTGCAAACTCAAATTACCTCCACCTATCGTATCCAAAAAATCGAAACGGATGGGGAAGTCTTTTCCAAAGCGTGCTTCCACCGGTTCACCAAGCAACTCTTTACTTTTCAGCAAAACCAAATCAACCGAAGGCAATTCAAAGCGCACTCCGTTCACCTCAAAATAAAGGCTGTTTTCTTCGGGCACACAGTCAAAGCACCAGCCGAAATTTTCGCGTTCACGATCCAAGTCGCAAACTTCTTTCATCCATTGACCACCCCAGGGAGCCGGATCGAAGAAAGGAACTACCCGGAACGGCGTGTTCACCGTTGCCTCTACCCCTTTAAAGAAAGTATCCTTATCAATCATCTTCGGTGTCCCGGCCACATGGGTGTCAATCCAGAATTCTACCCTGTCAAACAATCTTTCCTTATACCTATCACATACTCTCCAATCGTTGAAATACCCTCTCTTGTATTGCAAAGAAACGGCATCGTTCCGATTGTCTATCCCTAAAGCTTTTACCTCATGCCGACGGAAACGTTGTTGAATTTCCCAACGTGCCATATCCGCATATACAATCATCGCATCCTGCGGAGCCACCATGGCAGCTCCTGTACCTATTATTACAATAGTATCCTCCGCTTCACTAATTTGCTTTTGAGCAGCAGCCAATTTATCCGCATCAAAATAATCTTCCAGCTTCAAATTGGTCACATAGCCAAACAACACATCTTCCGTCATGAAGCGTTCCGTCAAAGTTTGGATCTCTTGTTCCGGTTTCATCAAATCACGTACATTCATCACTCTTCCGGAGAATTCTTTAGAAAAAGCACCCAGCACTTCTTCTTCATATACTCCAGTATATAAATCCACTGCCAGCACTTTTCTTGCATCCATTTTCTCTTTTAACATAGAAATGATAATATCCCAACCCTGAACAAGCACCCCCGTCAGCTTCGTAGAAGGAAATTTATCATAATTAGCTTTTCTCATACCTATAGTCGTTTTTTAATTTTATATGTTCATACATATTTTCAATTGTGCAAATATATAGATTTTATTTTTATTTCAAACAAAACTTGGATTATTTTTTGATAAATCTTATATTTGCTGAAAATAAACCAATCCGAATAGATATGAAAATAGACCATAATAGTGATAAACCTCTTCATATTCAGGCAGAAGAGATATTAAGAAGACTCATAGAATCTGAAGAGTACAAAAACGGAAAGCTATTTCCCAACGAAGTCGAATTGTCTGAACAATTACACATTTCAAGGAACACATTAAGGCAAGCTATCAACAAACTCGTGTTCGAGGGACTTCTGGTACGAAAGAAAGGATACGGAACGAAGGTGGTAAAGAAAGGTATCGTAGGCGGAGTAAAGAACTGGCTTAGTTTCTCACAGGAAATGAAGATGTTAGGTATCGAAATCCGTAATTTCGAACTACATATCAGTTTGAAACGTCCGACTGAAGAAATCGGCACATTCTTTAATTTAGGTTCTAACCCTGATGCTCGCTGCGTAGTAATGGAGCGCGTCAGAGGAAAAAAGGAATACCCGTTTGTCTACTTTATCTCTTATTTCAATCCTAACATTCCATTGACTGGAGAAGAAGACTACACACGCCCATTATACGAAATGCTGGAAACTCAATATAATATAGTGGTAAAGACCAGCAAGGAAGAGATTTCGGCCAGACTTGCAGGGGAATTTATTGCAGAAAAACTAGAGATAAAATCAAGTGATCCTATATTAATAAGGAAAAGATTTGTTTATGATGTGAACGGAGTGCCGATTGAATACAACATCGGATACTACCGGGCAGACAGTTTTACTTATACAATAGAGGCGGAAAGATAAAGAGTATGTTCATACATACATGACATAAAAAAGACTATTTTAAAGACCGAAACTCTCATCTTCCTTTAAAATAGTCTTTTTACATTCCATTTCTTTGCATTATGCTTTATCCATCATCTATCATTTCTTCTCAAACCGACCAATAGAGTGTCCGGCAAGAATCCGATCCAGACTTTCATCCAAAACACCTATCATCTGAAGTTTGGATAATAAATGATAGCCTCTCCCCGATACTATCTCCAACAAATCTTTCACCGTTCGAACATCTTGATTATACAAGACATTAGCCAACCGGGTATCAGCTACTTTACAAACAGGCAATTGAAGTATCCACTCCTCCTGCCCAACATTTTATTGTCTGCCAAAGATAAAAAACGAGCATTGATAGCACGCTTTCGATAAGTAGCCAATATATCTTTCTTCAAATTCAACCCTTTAAGTATAGAGTTATACATTTGCAATGTCTTCCCATAGGTAATTCGATGCCGATCAGCCACTTTCGCTACTGATTCTCCTGTAGAAATTGAATAGAAGATATCGCGGGTAACAGGGTGAAGAATCAATGCTGCCAGTTCACGAATGATTATTTCATATAGCGGTTTACAAGTGTTCTGTGTTCTCAACACATATAGCAAATCATCGTATTTGGAAATGACAAACTCTCATCACCCAAAAACAACTGATCGTTGATTCAGGAACTCGCAATGTATCCAAGATTTGCCCGTATGTATATAAATAGACAGGCTTCAATTAGTTATCTTATTCATATAAGAAACCACTCTACAATTAAAGCACCTCTCTCTTACATAAACTAGCTACTTTTGTAGCACACATCAATTCGTTCCACAAATATGGAACGAAACAATAACAGATGTGGAACTAAAGGGAAACAACTGTGGAACTAAAAGTCAACAGTTGTAGAACGAATTAACAGTAACTATAAAACCACTAAACATTAGTATATGAGTGCAATATATGACTTATTTGAGACTCCTAGTCCAAACAAAGAAGAGAAACAACCGCTACATGCCCGTATTGTCTCCAAAGGAACCGTAGGTAAAGAAGAGTTTCTGGATCGTGTCCACAAATTTACCGGTATCAGCAGAAGTTTATTGGCAGGAGCCATGGAAGCCTTTGCCAATGAAGCACGGGATTTACTAGCCGACGGCTGGAATGTAGAAATGGGAAACTTCGGATTCTTCTCTACATCGTTGCAATGTCCGCCGGTTAAAGATAAAAAAGAAATTCGGGCAGCGTCTGTCCAAATGAAAAATATTAATTTCCGCGCAAGTCGTCCATTCAAGAAAGAAGTAGGCGACAAAATGAGGCTGCAACGAGGAGAATCTATCACACGCCCTAAGAAAAATAGTATCTCCCGTGAGACGTGTCGCGAGCGCCTCAACACATATTTGGAAAATCACCTATTCATCAGCCGGACAGATTATAGCCATCTGACAGGACGAAATAAAAAAGTAGCTATTGAAGAATTAAATTCCTTTATTACCGACAGAATAATCCAAAAGGAAGGGGTTGGAAAGTTGACTGTATATATAAAGGTATAAACTCTTGGAACACAGAATTAAGAGCCACAACAGGATTATTGCTGTTGTAACTCAAGTATGATTTCATCAGTGATGTAGGCATCACTCAATGTTATAAGCGGATATTGTTTATTAAGAAGCAATGCATATACCTTACTGTTATAGAACAAGTGCAATGCTTTTTCGGGAGAAATATTCAAACGCTCCGCTAATTGCATCACCACACGAGTGTATTTATTCCATACTAATACATCTATCATAAACGTAGTTTATTTTATTGTTATATATTCTTTGAAAGAGAGACACTCGTCAATGAGACGTTGATTGAGAATCCTTTACCAAAGTCGAGGTTTTCGCGTCCGACACCGACCAAAGGATATTCTACGGCCTGCGTACTACCATGATAGACTTTCATACAAATTCTCCTTTTTCTTTATAGTGGGCTTCCCAGTTTTCAAGAGCTTCTACCAACGTATCGGCTATGTACTCACGACTCTGGGTGTGAAGCATGTCATATCCACTTATCAGGTATTGACGGATAAGATTCAGTTTTTCCAAACGGTTATAGAGAGTAGGAGCCGGAATACCCAACTTCTGGGCGGCACTCTCAATGGCAAAAATCACAAACTCCATGACTTTGCCATCAACAACGGGGGCTGATTGGCTTGAATGTAGCATAGCTATACCTCTATTATCTTAATGTAATATGTACAAATATAGTGTTTATTCTT
Source organism: Bacteroides sp. NSJ-39 (assembly GCF_014287315.1). Lineage (NCBI taxonomy): Bacteria > Pseudomonadati > Bacteroidota > Bacteroidia > Bacteroidales > Bacteroidaceae > Bacteroides > Bacteroides sp. NSJ-39. The sequence continues at coordinate 54,491 of NZ_JACOOB010000013.1, forward strand.
ACAACGTTCATCGTTTTTCGGCATATTTTATGATTATCAAGAACATTTGAGTATCGTGAAACTGATTGAAATATTCCCTATTTGGAAATGGCTATTAAAGCAGAATATATAAGGATCTATAAATCAGAATCATACAAACAAAATAAATAAAAGTGAATCAAAGTACGTACATCTAGGACCGTTAAAGCACCTCCCCGGAAAGTGCCCATAGTATCTTTGCATCGTGATCACAAAGAGAATTGATAAATAAAGTAACTAATTTAAAAAACAAAAAACTATGGCACTTAGATACGTCATTAAAAAAAGAACATTCGGCTTTGATAAAACTAAAGCTGAAAAGTATGTAGCACAAAATGTAATCACCAATACGGTGGATTTCAGAGATTTGTGCGAGGAAATCACTAAAGTCGGAATGGTTCCCAGTGGAGCGGTAAAATTTGTACTCGATGCTTTGATCGATACATTAAATCTCAACCTTAGAAAAGGCATCTCTGTTCAATTAGGAGATTTCGGATGCTTCCGTCCTGGTATGAATTGCGAAAGTCAGGATACTGAAAAAGAGGTAGATAGCGATACGATACGCAGAGTGAAAATCATTTTCACTCCGGGCTACAAATTCAAAGAGATGCTAAGTAAAGTCAGTGTTCAAAAAGCGGTAGCTTCCGATGATGGTTCCATCAGCCCGGAACAACCGGACCCCAACCCGAATCCAAACCCGGATGACGGCAAAGGAGAAGCACCGGACCCGGCAGCATAAGATTAATCATCAGCCTTTAAAAGCAGGAAAACAGTACCCGCCTACGGGCGGATACTGTTTCCCAAAGTATTCCTGTAAAAGACTTGACAACGCCTTTTTTATTTTGTATCTTTACCACATCTTAAAACATTAAAATATCAACATGAAAGAATTGCCATCAGAAGAGGAAGAAATTCCGTTTCGCATTAAAACTTATAAGAAAAAGGAATTGGCTTGTATGTACAATCCGAACATTACACCCCGTTGCGCCATACGCATACTCACCAAATGGATTAAAATAAATAAAGAACTGCTCCGGTTATTGACTGCCACAGGTTATCATCCGCGTACACGAACGTTTACTCCCCGGCAGGTACAAATCATCACCAGTATTCTGGACATTCCATAAGGATGTCCAGAATACTGGTTTTATTATTGCAGTTGTCCCGCCGCTTTCAAATAAGCCACATAATTCACATACAATTGAAAATGAGCATCCACTTTCGTCTGATAAGCCTGTTGCCAGAGCACTTGCGCTTCCAGATAATCCGAAAGAGTTTCCAGTCCCACTTCATATTGCTTACCACTGACTTTCATATTCTCCTCTGCCTGTTCCAGCGAACGTTCGGAAAGTTCCGTTTCCAGCCGGGCCTCATCCAGATTATTGGCAGCTTGCATCAACTCCAGCAACATCTTCTCATTGGCATTTTCCTGTTCAAGACGAACTTGTTCCAACTTCACTCTGGCAGACTTTACCTTATTGGTACGCTCGCCAAAATGAAACAGAGGGACAGAGACATTCAGGAATACGGAGAAAGCCCCCTTTTTCATCAAAGTTTCATCATTAACTTCTAATCCGTGAAGGTAATCATAACTACCTCTGACGCCGATACGCGGCAATAGTTCACTACGATTCAGCTTTACTTCCTGCTCGGCAATGGCTATTTGTTTGTTCAAGATTCCATATTCGGGACGGGCGGTAATATCAGAAACCTGCACTTTCCATTCCTGCTCCACTTCCGGAAAATCATCAGATATATCAATCTGTGCTGTCAAAGGGCGTCCGATGCAATGACAGAGATTCATACCCGCAAGACGGAGGGCGTTATCAGCCTTTCGCAAAGAAAGTTCACTCTCGTTGAGCTTCACCTGCACTTTCAGTACATCATTTTGCGGTTTCATGCCATGCCGGTGAGCACTCTTCACATTTTTGAAAAGTTCCGTTAGTAAGGCATGATATTTTTCCGCCACTTTTCTCATTTCCTTGGCTTTCACTAACTGCACGTATGCTTTATCTGTATTCAGAATAACTTCCGAAGTAGTTAAGGCTTCGTTCAAGTGTGCCATTTCTTTTCCCAGTAGTGACATTTTATAGGCGGCACGGATTTTTCCTCCCATATAAAGAGGTTGCTCCACTTGTATACCGCCCGAGTAAACAGTTCCGACCTTATAATCCAGATTCAATCCGGGAAAATAAGCGAAACCGCTCGATACCAGTTCTCCGGTAGCAGGATTGGGCAAGAAAACCGGAAGGTTTCCTCCCGGAACTCCGAGACTTCCATCCGCTGTGCTATAAATACCCGTTCCGTTGGCTGTAAAATTAGGGAAGAAATTGGCTTTATAACTAAGAGACATCAATCGGGCTGCTTCCGTCTGCTTATTAGCGGCAGCCATATCCTTATTATATTTCAGTGCCATTTCACGGCATTGCGCCAGACTTAGTTTTTCTTGCGCGGCAAGAGAAACTGACAGGCCGAACAATACACCCGCTACACTAATGGCTACAAAAATTTCTTTTTTCATTTGTCTGTCTTTTTTATATGAAAGAATAATGCATACAAAATCGGGATAAAAAGCAACGTTATCAACGTGCCGAACAGCAACCCACCCATGATAGAAGCCGCCAACGAACCGAACATGGCATCCGGCAACAATGGAATCATTCCCAAAATCGTAGTCAGCGAAGCCATCATCACGGGACGGAGACGACTTTGCGAACTGTCTATCAATGCCGTCACAGGTTCTACTCCCTGATTAATTTGCAAAGTGATCTCATCCATCAAGACAATACCGTTCTTAATAATCATACCGATCAACCCCAATGTACCGACGATAGCCACAAAGTTGAATGTCTTCCCGGTAAGCAGCATTACGGCAACCACACCGACAAATACCAGCGGAATAGTACAGAAGATGATAACCGGTTTCCGGTAATCTTTGAACAGCATAATCAAAATAGAAATCATCAGAATGATAGCAAACGGGAAATTCTTGAACAGATATTGCATTGACTTTGTACTGGCGTTCCTCTCGCCTTGCCATTGAAGCCGATATCCGTCAGGCAGCGGAATCTGCTCAATCTGTGTGGCAATGGATTGCCGCGCCTTCTCCGTTTCTACCCCCGGAACAGGAGAACATTGCACCCGTTGGCTACGCTGCCCGTTATAACGGGGAACCACCGGATCTTCCCACTTCACATCGATCCGCTCACTGATTTGTTTCAACGGAGTTGTTCCCATCAACGTTTCCACCAGTTCTTCTTTCGATAGTGTTCCTGTCTTCAGCTTCATCATCATTTCCTGTGTCAGCAAACCGTTCAGAGAAGGAAGAGACGAGAATATCTGCGTATTGTCCAGGTTCTCAATCGGATTTCCGTGTTCGTCCAGGCAACGCAAGTAGATATTATCTTTGTGAATACCTTCATAGAAAGACCCGATAGGGATGCCGCTGGTAGCTGTCAATAAAGAAAGGCTTACATCGTTCCGGCTCAATCCGATAGCACGTGCCGTAGGCTGGTCATACTCAATAGTCAGCACCGGGATTTGCGGTTCCCAGTCCGTGGTAATCAGGTAAACATCCGGACAATTCTCCATAATCTTGCGGGCACTATCCGCCAACTGATGCAAAACAGCAGGGTCAGGACCGGTAAACTGCGCTTCAATAGGGTATTTTTTGAACATCAGGTTGTAGCGGTTCATCTTTACGTAAGCATCCGGATAATGTTGCGAAAGATATTGTTGAATTTCCGCCATGTTATCCACCAAATCATCCGGAGAGGTGAAGTCAATAATCAGTTCACCGTAAGATAAGGAGGGATTGGCTACGTTACGCACCAAGTTATAACGGGCAGGGGTACCACCGATAGAAGCAGTGACGTGTGTGACTTCCGGACGTTTTTTCAGGTAAGCTTCGATTTCCTCCAAGTCACGCGCCACGCGAGTGGAGTTAGTTCCTTCCGGCAATTTATATTCCATATAAAGCTGATCGTAGACCATATCCGGGAAAAAGCCCTGCTTCATGAAACGGTAACTGAAAGCTGAAAGTAATACCAAAGCGATCATTGTAAACACAAAGCTCCAACGATGCGCCAGACTGAATCTCAACAATGAACGGAGCACGGCATAAATCTTTCCTTCATACACACGCTTTCCGGCAGCAGCAGTTGTCGCAGAGATCTCCGGATGCAAAATCCGGTCGGCCATCAACGGAACGTGCACCAAGGCCAGCACCCAGCTAAGCAACAGGGAAACAGCGAGTACGATAAACAAATCGCGCGTATAGACGCCTGCCGTATCAGGCGACATAAAGATAGGGAGAAAAGCAATGATGGCAATCAGAGTAGCTCCCAGCAAAGGCATTGCTGTCTGCCGTCCGATAGCAGTCATTGCTTCCATCCGGCTCTTCCCGGCTTTCAAATCTACCAAAATACCGTCAATGATAACAATTGCGTTATCCACCAGCATCCCCATCGCAAGCACGAACGAGGCCAATGAAACACGCTGCATCGTACCATCCATAAAATAAAGGAACAGGAAGGAACCGAATACCGTCACTACCAGGCTGATACCGATAATCACCCCGCTCTTGAATCCCATAGCAATCATCAGGATAACGACTACGATAATCACAGATTCTATCAGATTAAGAATGAACGTCCCTAACGAAGTGCCTACGCGTTCCGGCTGATAGAAAACCTTATGACACTCTACTCCTGCCGGAAGGCGTTCAGCCTTTAGTTGCTCCAGTTTCTTTTCCACTCGATGCCCCACTTTAATAATGTCGGCATCCGGAGAAGCAGCCACCATGATTCCTATCGCACGCTGGCGGTCATAAAACAATTCGTTGCGGGTAGGGTCTTCATAATCTTTCTCAATACGGGCAATGTCACTCAACCGCAACTGATCGGCATCATGTCCCTGAATCAGCATACGACCGATGTCCTCCACCGTCTTAAACTTATCACTGACTGTCACCCGGATACGATTATCGCCATTATCATAATAACCAGTATAAGTAGTTTGGTTCTGTCCGTTCAATGTGGCTAGCACTTCGGCGGGTTTCACACCCAAGTTGGCCATCCGGTCTTGCAGGAGAGAGATGTTAATACATTCGGGACGTTTACCGTATAAGTCAACGCGCTCCACCCCATCCAGTTCGCTGACTTCACGTTTCACCAGTTCTGAATAATCAGATAGTTCCCTGTCGGAAAGTCCGTCACCCGTCAAAGCGAAAAACATTCCGTAGACATTGCCGAAATCATCTTTTACAATAGAAGGGCTGGCACCTTCGGGAAGTTCTGCCTGTGCGTTCGCCACTTTACGACGCAGCAGGTCCCAGCATTGCTCTACATCCGTCTCTTTGACAGTCGTTTTCAGTTCTACCTGAATCAAAGAGAGATCGTTGTAGGAATAACTTTCCACATTATCTATATTCCCCATGGAGCGGATATTTTTCTCCAGCACATCCGTCACTTCCAACTCTACCTGATGTGCAGACGCACCGGGATAGGTAGTGACTACCATAGCGAGCTTTACCGTTATTTCGGGATCCTCCAGTTTACTCATTTCATAACTGGAATAAGCTCCTCCTACAATCAGTACGGCAATCAGGAAGTAGATCAACTTCTTGTTCTCAAATGCCCATTTACTAATATCAATCATAGCAGTCCTCCCACATTGGTTTCAGTAGCCGGAAGAAGCGGCTCCACCTGTTCTCCCTCTTTTACATGATGTACCCCCGAAGCGACAACCAAGTCACCGGGATTCACTTCTCCTGAAGTAATCAGACATCTGCCGTCACTAAGCAGACGGGTTACTGTCACATCACAACGGCGAATAGCGTGACTGGAAGCATCATAAAGAAAGATACTCGTACGCCCGTTCTCACGAAGAATCGCTCCACCGGGAACCGACAGGTTACGCACATCTCCTTCACTACATTCGATAGTTACCATTGTATTCATACCGGGCGATGGCACTGCCTGTTTATCTTCTTTTTTCAGTTGAAGCCGCATGGTGTACAACTGATTGGCATTTGCCTTAGGGGTGACACTAATCAGTTCCAAAGCATATCTTTGATGAGGATAAATATCGAATGTACAATAGTAGCGGGTAAACTGCTGTCGACGAATATATTCCACTGCCGGAAGATTAATCTCTACCTCCGGGCTTCCCTCACTGATGATGGAAACGACGGGCATACCGGCAGCTACCGTCTCATGGGAATCAAAAAGACGTTTCTGTACATATCCGCTAAAAGGAGCATACAAACGGGTGTATGCCAACTGGTCTTTAGCATGGTTATATTTGGCGGTAATCTGTCTCAATCCGTACACGGCCTTATCGTTAGCATCCGGTGTTGTCACATTTTCCTTATAAAGTGCCATCACCCGTTCCGCCTCCGCTTTCACACTTTGATATTCTGCTTCTGCCACATCCAGCTGAATCCGATAGTCTGTCGGATCTAATTCTGCCAGTAATTGCCCTTTACGCACATAGGCACCGTCATTTACATGCATATACTGAATAGTACCACTCACCCGGAAAGACAGACTTATGTCCTGTGCCGCTTTCACCCGTCCCGGAAACTGCAAAGCTATTTGTCTGTCGGCAGAAAGTACGGTATCAATCTTCACTGCCGGCTTACTGTCTGTGTTTTGTACACGTTGCCCACACGAAGTCAACAGAACTGCTAAAAATCCTGTTAATAAGAAGTCTAATCGTCTCATATTTTCACTTATTAGTTAGTTGTCACAAAAGTATCCCAAGCAAACATGAGGAGAAAGGTTGATTTAGACGAAACATTGTTCTATTTGTACGTTAGCTAAGATAAAAAGCCGAAATAGTTTGCTATTTGTATTTATTTGTTTGTTACTTTGTAAGGAAATTCATTTCAACGAAAAGGAATATGGAACCACTGATGCCATTCAAGTATGTTATAATATCTCCGGAAGATACTTCCATGAAAGAAGGATGCATTATTTCCGAATTCAACCAATGCGGACTTTTCCTCTGCCAGAAAGGACAGGCGGAAATCCTGCTGGGAGGTAGACCATATCAGATTAACAAAAGGAATCTTTTCATATATACTGCAGCCAACCTTCTACAGATACGCCAAAGAAGCGCAGACCTGGAAGGAATCATGATAGAGGTCGATCTGGATTATATCATACCGATAGTAAACAAAGTAGCCAACTCGGAAAACTTGCTTTATTTGCGGGAAAATCCCTGTCTGTCACTTTCCGAAGAGCAATATACATTTGTAGAGAACTTGCTCAAATCTGTAGAAAAACGAATTAACAGGGAGAATATCTGTAACAGTTCCCGACAGAAACAACATTTAATTTCTGAATTAATCAAATCCTGGGGACAAGTGATATGCTATGAGTTATTAAACATCTATTTCAACAACGAACCGCAAACACCACTACCACAGGATAAAAAGGATAAGATTTTCCAAAATTTCATGATTACCCTCTATCGATATTATCATCAGGAACGGGATGTTACTTTCTATGCAAACAAGCAATGTCTGTCCGCCCGATATTTTTCTTCTGTCATCAAGGAGAAATCAGGGAGTAGTGCTTTGCAGTGGATTATACAGAATGTCATTACAGAAGCCAAATATCTGCTCGATAATACCGATTTAAGTATTAAGGAAATAGCGACCAAGCTCAACTTCCCCACACAATCATTCTTCGGGAAATATTTCAAGCAGTATGTCGGTATATCTCCTAAAGAATATCGGAACAAACTTATCAAACAGTAACTTTCTTAAACTGCCGGAACTGCCACCACAACATACCTCCGGATATAAGACTAGCCGCCAAATCTGCCACAGGCATACTGGCCCAAACACCCATTTGTCCATAATAATGAGGCAGGATCAATAAACAGGGCACTAAGAATAACATCTGTCGGGTCAGCGACAAGAAAATGGCTTTACTTGCCATTCCGATACTCTGGAAGAAGTTGGAAGCTACCATCTGAAAACCTACAATCGGATAGAAGAACACCACTACACGAAATCCCTTAGACGCAATACTGATTAATTCTGCGTCCGAAGTAAAAATGGAAGATACGATTTCCGGAATGAACATACCTATCAGGAAACCAATCGTTGTCACTACAGTTGCACAATAAATGGTTACTTTCAGTACTTCCGTCACACGAGGATAGAGCTTCGCACCAAAATTATATCCCGCAATGGGCTGCATCCCCTGGTTCAGTCCCAATACAATCATAATAAAGACAAAAACAATACGATTAACAATACCGAATGCACCGATCGCCAAATCACCTCCATGCTCTTTTAATCCCTGATTAATCAGAATCACAATAAAGCAAGACGCCATATTCATCAGGAAGGGAGACATACCGATAGCCAATGAATCCAACACGATCTTCCGTTTCAAACGGAAAATACCTTTTTTCAATCGTATCAGTTCGTCTTTGCGACAGAACAGATGAAGCTGCCAGACCAAAGCGATCAACTGCGCACAAACCGTAGCTGTGGCCGCCCCGCGAATTCCCCAGTCGAATACAAAAATAAACAAAGGTGCAAGTAATACATTGATTAACACGGTCGTGATGGTTGCCACCATCGCTTTCTGCGGATGTCCCGAGGCACGAAGCACTGCATTTAGCCCCAAATATAAATGAGTTACCACATTTCCCAGCAGAATAACCTGCATAAATTCGCGGGCATATTTGACAGTCTCATCACTTCCGCCGAAAAAATAAAGTATCGGATCAAGAAAAGGCAGAACGACCAGCGTAAAAGAGATACCTATAATAAGGTTTAATACAAACACATTTCCCAAAACCCGCTGTGCGGTATCATAATCTTTCTGGCCCAACTTCACAGAAATCAATGTAGCCGCACCTACCCCTACCAGAGAGCCAAAAGCCGCAGCAAGATTCATTAGCGGAAAGGTTAATGCCAACCCGGAGATAGCCATCGCCCCTACTCCATGACCGATGAAAATACTATCTACCATATTATAAAGAGAAGACGCCGTCATGGCGATAATTGCCGGAATGGCATACTGCATTAAAAGCTTTCCAATCTTTTCCGTACCCAACGCAGTGGGTGTCTTTTGTCCTGTCATACCTATTAGTTTGAGGGTGCAAAGATACAAAAAAGAGACGGATTACAGGATATATGAGAAAAGTTTCGTATTTTTGCCCACAAAATTGAGTTAATACGTAACGAAATGAATATATTAGAACTAAGTGAACAGGAAATTATTCGACGTAACAGTCTGAATGAGCTTCGTGCAATGGGTATTGATCCATACCCTGCAGCAGAGTATGTAACCAATGCTTTCTCTACAGATATTAAAGCTGAATTTAAAGACGACGAAGAGCCACGCCAGGTTTCCGTAGCCGGCCGTATCATGAGCCGTCGCGTGATGGGTAAAGCCTCTTTCGTTGAATTGCAGGACTCTAAAGGTCGCATCCAGGTGTACATCACCCGTGATGATATCTGTCCGGGAGAAGACAAAGAACTGTACAACGCTGTATTTAAACGCCTGCTCGACTTAGGTGACTTTATCGGTATCGAAGGTTTCGTGTTCCGCACACAAATGGGTGAAATCAGCATCCATGCAAAGAAACTGACTGTACTGGCAAAGTCTATTAAACCGTTGCCAATCGTTAAATACAAAGACGGAGTAGCTTACGACTCTTTTGAAGATCCCGAACTCCGTTATCGCCAACGCTATGTGGACCTGGTAGTAAATGACGGTATCAAAGAAACATTCCTGAAACGCGCCACTGTAGTGAAAACTTTGCGCAATGTTTTGGATGAGGCTGGTTACACGGAAGTGGAAACTCCTATCCTGCAATCTATTGCCGGTGGAGCCAGTGCACGCCCGTTCATCACTCACCATAACTCATTGGATATAGACCTTTACTTGCGCATCGCAACGGAGCTTTATCTGAAACGACTGATCGTAGGTGGTTTTGAAGGTGTATATGAAATAGGTAAGAACTTCCGTAACGAGGGCATGGATAAAACTCACAATCCGGAATTTACCTGTATGGAACTTTATGTTCAGTACAAGGATTACAACTGGATGATGAATTTCACCGAAAAACTGCTGGAACGTATCTGTATCGCTGTAAACGGCTGTACGGAAAGCGTTGTTGACGGAAAAACGATCAGTTTCAAAGCTCCTTACCGCCGCCTGCCTATCCTGGATGCTATCAAAGAAAAGACAGGATACGACCTGAACGGCAAGAGCGAAGAAGAAATCCGCCAAGTTTGCAAGGAACTGAAAATGGAGGAAATCGACGAGACAATGGGTAAAGGCAAGCTGATTGATGAAATCTTCGGAGAATTCTGCGAAGGTACGTATATCCAGCCGACTTTCATCACCGATTATCCGGTTGAAATGTCTCCGCTGACCAAGATGCATCGTTCTAAACCGGGACTGACCGAACGTTTCGAGTTAATGGTGAACGGTAAAGAGCTGGCTAATGCTTACTCGGAATTGAATGACCCGCTGGATCAGGAAGAACGTTTCAAAGAGCAGATGCGTTTGGCCGACAAGGGAGACGATGAAGCGATGATTATCGATCAGGACTTCTTGCGCGCTTTACAATATGGTATGCCTCCTACATCGGGTATCGGTATCGGTATCGACCGCCTGGTAATGTTAATGACCGGACAGACCACTATTCAGGAAGTATTATTCTTCCCGCAAATGCGCCCGGAAAAAGTAGTGAAAAAAGACGCTGCCGCTAAATATATGGAATTGGGAATCGCAGAAGACTGGGTTCCGGTGATCCAGAAAGCCGGTTACAACACTGTAGCTGACATGAAAGATGTCAATCCGCAGAAGTTGCACCAGGACATCTGTGGTATCAACAAAAAATATAAATTAGAGCTTACCAATCCGTCGGTAAACGACGTAACTGAGTGGATTAACAAACTTAAATAAGTTGAGAGTTGAAAGTTAAGAGTTGAAAGTTGTTATCTGAATAACATTTTCAAGTCTTAACTTTCAACTTTCAACTTTCAACTTTCAATTAGAAATGAAATTACCCGGCAAGATAGCGATAATGGGCGGAGGAAGTTGGGCTACAGCCATCGCAAAGATGTGTCTGGCTCAAGAAGACTCTATCAATTGGTATATGCGACGCGATGACCGCATCGCAGATTTCAAGAGATTAGGGCATAATCCGGCCTATCTAACAGGAGTGAAATTCGATACCAAACGTATCTCTTTCAGTTCCAATATCAACGATATTGTGAAAGAATCGGATACACTAATCTTCGTCACTCCCTCCCCTTATCTGAAGGCACACTTGAAAAAGCTGAAAACCAAGATTAAAGATAAATTTATCATTACCGCTATCAAAGGAATCGTACCCGACGACAATGTTATCGTGTCCGAATACTTCACTAAGGAATATGGCGTACCACCTGAAAACATCGCTGTGCTGGCAGGTCCCTGCCATGCGGAAGAAGTGGCTTTGGAACGTCTTTCTTATCTAACCATCGCTTGTCCCGACAAGGATAAGGCACGTATTTTTGCGCGCAGATTGGGAAGCAGTTTTATCAAAACTTCGGTCAGCGACGACGTTTCGGGTATAGAATACAGTTCGGTGCTGAAAAATGTATATGCCATTGCTGCCGGTATTTGTAGCGGGTTGAAATATGGTGACAACTTTCAAGCTGTGTTGATTTCCAACGCCATACAGGAAATGAACCGTTTTCTAAACACGGTACACCCGTTGAACAGAAACGTAGATGAATCTGTTTATCTGGGGGACTTGCTGGTGACCGGTTATTCCAATTTCAGCCGTAACCGTACATTCGGCACGATGATAGGCAAAGGATATTCCGTGAAGAGTGCACAAATTGAAATGGAAATGATTGCGGAAGGTTACTATGGTACGAAGTGTATCAAGGAAATCAACAAACATCATCATGTCAATATGCCCATATTGGACGCTGTTTACAACATCCTGTACGAGCGTATCTCGCCCACGATCGAGATTAAATTATTAACTGATTCTTTTAGATAACCTTATAAACAAAAACGATATGATAAACTTGAACATTGAAAAGACATTTGGATTTATCTCCAAAGAAAAAGTTTCTGCTTACGAAGCTGAGGTTAAAGCCGCACAGGAAATGCTTGAAAAAGGAACAGGCAAAGGTAATGACTTTTTAGGATGGTTGCACTTGCCTTCTTCTATCACTAAAGAACACCTGGCTGACTTGAATGCTACTGCAAAGGTTTTGAGAGATAACTGCGAGGTAGTAATCGTTGCCGGTATCGGTGGCAGCTACTTGGGAGCACGTGCCGTCATCGAGGCTCTGTCCAACAGCTTTACCTGGTTGCAGAATAAGAAGGCTGATCCGATCATGATTTATGCCGGACATAATATCAGCGAAGATTATTTGTATGAACTCACTGAATATCTGAAAGACAAGAAGTTCGGTGTTATTAATATCTCCAAATCAGGAACTACAACTGAAACAGCACTCGCTTTCCGTTTGCTGAAAAAACAATGTGAAGACCAACGCGGTAAAGAAACTGCCAAGAAGGTAATCGTTGCCGTTACGGACGCAAAAAAGGGTGCTGCCCGTGTCACAGCCGACAAGGAAGGATATAAAACGTTCATCATCCCCGATAACGTGGGCGGACGTTTTTCTGTACTGACTCCGGTAGGTTTACTGCCGATTGCAGTTGCCGGATTCGACATTGAGAAACTGGTTGCCGGTGCTGCCGATATGGAAAAGGTATGTGGCTCTGACGTTGCTTTTGCTGAAAATCCTGCCGCTATCTATGCCGCGACCCGTAACGAGTTATACAGAAATGGCAAGAAGATTGAAATTCTCGTTAACTTCTGCCCGAAACTACACTATGTGAGCGAATGGTGGAAACAACTTTACGGGGAATCTGAAGGAAAAGACAATAAAGGTATTTTCCCTGCATCGGTGGATTTTTCAACTGACCTTCACTCTATGGGCCAATGGATTCAGGAAGGTGAACGTTCTATCTTCGAAACTGTAATCTCGGTAGAGAAGGTAAATCATAAACTGGAAGTTCCTTCTGACGAAGCAAATCTGGATGGCTTGAACTTCTTAGCCGGCAAGCGCGTGGATGAAGTAAACAAAATGGCGGAATTGGGTACTCAATTGGCTCATGTTGATGGCGGTGTACCTAATATGCGTATCGTTCTTCCGGAACTGACCGAGTACAATATCGGCGGTCTGCTTTATTTCTTTGAAAAGGCTTGTGGTATCAGTGGCTATCTGCTGGGCGTCAATCCTTTCAACCAGCCAGGTGTGGAAGCATACAAAAAGAATATGTTTGCTTTACTGAACAAGCCGGGTTATGAAGAAGAATCTAAAGCGATTCAGGCAAGACTGTAAGTAATATTATTTAAATGCAAAATTAACGCAGATTTTCGCAAAGGAACCTTCTTATAAAGAAGTCTGATCTGCGAGAATCTGCGTTAATTCTGCGTTTAAACCAATAAACTGCAATCAGCTATCAATTTTCTTTTTCATTCGTTGTTTTCAGTCCGATGACTTCTTCAGCTCCTTCACACTCAGCTTTGGAGGAAAGATAAAATTCCAATTTCACGTCACCGTTCTCATCAACATGTTCGATGGTGGCTCGAACTATAACCTGACTTTGTGTCACGCCGTCTTTGAAACGCAGTTGCCCTTTATCTTCATCCGTCAGATTTCCCTCAGTCGAAACTTCCTCCTCTTTATAAATAAGCTTAGTAGCCAATTCTTCATCATTCTGAAGTTTGAATGTTTTTAATTCAGCTCCGTTACCGTCCAAAAGTAAAAGAGCTTCCACCTCATCCCCCACTTTCAGAGTCGGCAAATTATCCATCTTATTGGCATAGTCTTCTCCTTCAACGCTATTATTGTCAGAATCAACCTTAATAGATAGCTTCTCTATTTTAATGATAGGACTCTCCCCACCATCGGAGCAGGCGCCTAGAAACAATGGTAGCAGTAATAATACTCTCTTTTTCATGCTATCGTCTAATTTTATAATGCTACAAAAATACATATTATCTTCTAAATAGCAAAAAATGTGTAACTTTGTGCTTCAAAACTAATTAATAGGTGTTTAGATATGTCTCAGAAAAAGATAAAAGCTGTCCTATTCGATATGGACGGTGTGCTCTTTAACTCTATGCCTTACCACTCTGAAGCTTGGCATAATGTAATGAAATCGCATGGACTTACTCTTAGTCGCGAAGAAGCTTATATGCACGAAGGACGAACGGGAGCCGCTACTATCAATATTGTATTCCAACGCGAATTGGGTAGGGAGGCAACACAGGAAGAAATAGAAAGTATCTATCAAGAGAAGAGTGTTTTATTCAATTCTTACACAGAAGCCGAGCGGATGCCCGGCGCATGGGAGTTGCTGCAAAAAATAAAAAATGAAGGACTGGTTCCTATGGTAGTGACAGGCTCCGGACAGTTGTCTTTGCTCGAACGGCTGGAACACAACTTTCCCGGAATGTTTCATAAAGAACTGATGGTAACAGCTTTTGATGTGAAATATGGGAAACCAAATCCGGAACCTTATTTGATGGCTCTTAAAAAAGGCGGACTGAAAGCCGATGAAGCCGTAGTTATAGAAAACGCTCCTTTAGGAGTGGAAGCCGGACATAAAGCTGGTATATTCACTATCGCTGTTAATACAGGTCCGTTAGATGGTCAGGTTCTGCTGGATTCCGGAGCTGATTTATTGTTTCCTTCCATGCAAGCCTTATGCGATGAATGGGACAACTGCTTAATTCACCTAGATTCTATCTAAGTTAACACCAATTCCACTATGCAAAAGTTATTGTCTTTACCCCCAAATTTAATTCATTGCTTTCATGAACTGGAAGAAGTAAATCGTACCGATTGGTTTTGCACATCTGATCCTGTTGGAAGCAAACTAGGCTCCGGTGGTGGAACCACATGGCTACTGCAAGCCTGTCATCAGGAATTTGCTCCACAAGTTCCTTTCAGTGATTGGATAGGACGAGAGAAAAGAATATTACTCCATGCGGGCGGACAAAGCCGTCGTCTGCCAAGTTATGGTCCTTCCGGCAAGATACTGACTCCGATCCCAATCTTCAGTTGGGAACGGGGACAAAAGCTAGGACAGAACCTGCTGTCGCTGCAACTGCCGCTATATGAAAGAATCATGAAACAAGCTCCCGACGGGCTGAATACTTTGATAGCGAGCGGCGATGTATATATCCGTTCGGAAAAGCCACTGCAAGACATTCCGAATGTAGACGTGGTATGTTACGGTTTATGGGTAAATCCTTCATTAGCAACACATCACGGTGTGTTTGTTTCTAATCGGGAAAGTCCGGAGATTCTCGATTTCATGTTACAGAAACCTTCTCTTGAAGACTTGGAAAGCCTGTCGAAGACACATCTCTTCTTGATGGATATCGGTATCTGGATTTTAAGTGACCGTGCCATTGAAGTATTAATGAAACGGTCATTAAAAAGTGGAACGAGCGATATTAACTATTATGACTTATATTCGGACTACGGCCTGGCTTTGGGAAAACACCCTAAAACGAAAGATGAAGAAATCAACCGCTTATCGGTAGCAATCCTGCCACTGCCCGGTGGAGAATTTTATCATTACGGCACAAGCCACGAATTGATATCTTCTACTTTGACCATACAGGATAAGGTACGCGACCAACGGAAAATCATGCATCGTAAAGTAAAACCGAATCCGGCTATTTTCATTCAGAATTCCATCACACAGATATCTCTTTCCGCCAACAATGCTAATTTGTGGATCGAAAACAGCTATGTGGGAAAAGAATGGAAACTGGGATCTCGCCAAATCATAACGGGAGTTCCGGAAAACCATTGGAATATAACTATTCCTGACAATGTCTGCATCGATATCATCCCTATCGGAGAACATGATTTCATAGCACGCCCGTACGGGTTGGATGACATATTCAAGGGGGCCCTGAACAATGAAACGACTATGTATCTCAATATCCCTTTTTCACAGTGGATGCAAGAAAGAGGACTTGACTGGGAAGCAATCGAAGGCCGGACGGATGATTTACAATCGGTCGCTATCTTCCCAAGAACCAATTCCATTGAGGAATTGGGAATAGTACTCCGGTGGATGACATCGGAACCACAATTAGAAAAAGGGAAAGAACTTTGGAAGAAATCCGTGAAAGTTTCTGCTGATGAAATCTCGGCAAATGCCAATCTCAAACGTCTTTACACCCAACGTCGCAATTATCGATGTGAGAATTGGAAAGGCTTGGCAGCCAATTATGAGAAGAGTGTTTTCTATCAGCTTGATTTACAGGATGCTGCCAACGAGTTTGTACATTTAGACTTGGAAACTCCCGACATTCTGAAAGAAGATGCGGCTCCGATGGTACGGATACATAACCGAATGCTCCGTGCACGGATTATGAAATTACGTGGAAACGGCGAATGGCAGAAAGAAGAACAAGCAGCTTTCCAACTTCTCCGCGATGGTTTACTAGGAGCAATGTCCACACGAAAAAATCATCCGGCACTCAGCGTTTATTCCGATCAAATCGTATGGGGACGTAGCCCTGTCCGAATTGACATGGCAGGAGGATGGACGGATACACCTCCTTATTCTCTTTATTCGGGAGGAAGTGTTGTCAATCTCGCCATTGAATTAAACGGTCAGCCACCCTTGCAGGTATATGTAAAACTGTGCAAGGAATTCCACATTGTTCTTCGTTCTATAGATATGGGAGCTATGGAGGTCATAAGTAATTATGATGAACTGCAAGACTACAAGAAAGTAGGTTCTCCGTTTTCTATTCCCAAAGCTGCTCTTACTTTGGCAGGTTTCGCTCCTGCATTCTCTGCCGAACGTTACACCTCACTGAAAGAGCAATTGAAAGCTTTTGGTTCGGGCCTCGAAATAACATTATTAGCAGCTATTCCTGCCGGTTCAGGTTTGGGAACAAGTTCTATTTTGGCTTCTACCGTACTCGGAGCAATCAATGACTTCTGCGGACTGGCTTGGGATAAAAACGAAATTTGCAGTTATACACTTGTATTGGAACAGTTATTGACCACAGGAGGCGGATGGCAGGATCAATACGGCGGTGTCTTCTCTGGCGTCAAGCTGCTTCAATCCGAAGCAGGTTTCGAACAAAATCCATTGGTACGATGGCTGCCCGACCAGCTATTTGTTCATCCCGACTATCGTGACTGCCACTTATTATATTACACAGGAATCACCCGCACAGCCAAAGGTATTCTGGCAGAAATAGTCAGTTCCATGTTCCTTAATTCAGGCACACATCTGAGTCTATTGGCGGAAATGAAAGCACACACTATGGATATGAGCGAAGCTATCCTCCGTAGTAATTTCACTAATTTCGGCAATCTGGTGGGCAAAACTTGGATACAGAACCAAGCATTGGATTGTGGAACAAATCCACCGGCAGTAGCTGCCATTATCGAAAAGATCAAAGATTATACGTTAGGATATAAACTGCCGGGTGCAGGTGGTGGTGGCTATCTGTATATGGTAGCCAAAGATCCACAAGCCGCAGGACTGATTCGTCGGATTCTGACTGAAGAGGCTCCAAATCCACGTGCCCGCTTTGTAGAAATGTCTCTTTCCGATAAAGGACTTCAGATTTCAAGAAGTTAAAATCTCAAATTAAAGCCTGGACATAGGAATCATCCGTCATGTCCAGGCTCTAAATTTCAATTCTCATAATTGGTTCGTTTACAGATTAATACTTGAGATTACTGTAAAATAAATTAAAAGAACGATAAAGATGATAGCTCCAACAATCAACACAATACTAGACCATTTCTTTTTTCCAGCTTCTTCCATAATAAGCAAAATCTAGGGTTAATACAAATTATCATCATTGCAAAAATAATATTTTATACGGAAATATAGATTGCATTAAACAACTTATTCGTATAATTTGGATTAAATTATGCAAGTATAAAGTAAAAGATTAAAGTAAAAGATGGTATCGATTCATGAAAGAAGAGGTATGAAATCAATATGAAAGAGAAGTAAATTCAGTCTTCGGAGTTTACGATTAAATATGAATTTAAGGTCAACAATAGATCAACAATAAGACATATTAGACAAGATTTAGTCCAATTTTGACTTTAAAATAATAGTCACCTAAAAAAGAAACCCCTCAACAATCAACTGATTATCAAGGGATTTCTTCGTGACCCCGGTGCGATTCAAACGCACGACCTTCAGAACCGGAATCTGACGCTCTATTCACTAAGCTACGGGGCCATTTTTTAAAATGCGAAGCAAAAGTATAAAAAATCTTCTCATCTTCCTAATGTTTCTCCTTTTTTTATAGTTCTTAAGGCAATCCATCTTATTAAGAGTTTGTTATTTTGAAATGATTTAGAGCATATACTTTATCAATTTGACAATCTTTTAGAGATTTACCATTACATATATCAATTTTATTCCTATCTTTGCCGACAATTAACATTCAACAAATCTATGAGTTACTTGATAAAACCTAAGAACTATAAACCACTACTCGACCTCAAACAGACCGAGCTAGGAATTAAACAAATAAAAGAGTTCTTCCAATTAAACTTATCATCCGAATTACGTCTCAGACGTGTAACAGCCCCCTTGTTTGTATTAAAAGGAATGGGTATCAATGATGACTTAAATGGAATTGAACGTCCTGTCTCTTTCCCCATCAAAGACTTGGGAGACGCACAGGCAGAAGTGGTTCATTCATTGGCCAAATGGAAAAGACTAACTTTAGCTGATTACCACATTGAACCGGGATATGGCATTTATACGGATATGAATGCCATTCGCTCGGATGAAGAACTGGGTAATCTACATTCTCTATATGTGGATCAATGGGACTGGGAACGCGTTATCACCGATGAAGACAGAAACATACACTTCCTAAAAGAAATCGTAAACCGTATTTATGCGGCCATGATTCGCACCGAATATATGGTATACGAAATGTATCCCCAAATTAAACCTTGTTTGCCACAAAAGCTACATTTTATTCATTCAGAGGAGTTACGCCAACTCTATCCTAACTTGGAACCTAAATGCCGTGAGCATGCCATCTGCCAAAAATACGGTGCTGTATTCATCATTGGTATAGGATGCAAATTGAGTGATGGTAAAAAACATGACGGACGCGCGCCGGATTACGATGATTATACAACAATCGGACTGAATAATTTACCCGGATTAAACGGTGACCTTCTTCTGTGGGACGACGTGCTGCAACGTTCCATCGAATTATCATCAATGGGTATACGTGTAGACAAGGAGGCTCTACAACGACAATTAAGAGAAGAAAAAGAAGAGAAAAGACTGGAACTTTATTTCCATAAACGTTTGATGAACGACACACTTCCATTATCCATCGGTGGAGGTATCGGTCAATCTCGCTTGTGTATGTTTTACCTTCGTAAAGCCCATATCGGAGAGATACAAGCCAGTATTTGGCCTGAAGATATGCGCAAGGAATGCGAAGAACTAGAAATTCACCTTATATAATTATCATGAACGTACAAATTGAAGAAAGCTGGAAAGCACATTTAGCACCTGAATTCGACAAAGACTACTTTCGGACATTAACAGATTTCGTCAGAAACGAATATAGTCAATATCAGATATTTCCTCCGGGAAGACTGATTTTCAATGCTTTCAACCTTTGTCCTTTCGACAAAGTGAAAGTTGTAATTATAGGGCAAGATCCTTATCATGGTCCCGGTCAAGCACATGGCCTCTGCTTTTCCGTAAATGACGGAGTTCCTTTCCCTCCTTCATTGGTAAATATCTTCAAAGAGATTAAAGCGGATCTTGGTACCGATGCACCTGTTACGGGTAACTTAACACGTTGGGCCGAGCAAGGAGTTCTGCTCCTCAACGCTACCCTAACTGTGCGGGCTCATCAAGCCGGTTCACACCAAAATCGGGGATGGGAAGTCTTTACTGACGCAGCCATCCGCACGTTAGCAGAAAATAGAGAAAATATCGTATTTATCTTGTGGGGATCATACGCACAAAAGAAAGGGGCTTTTATCGACCGCAACAGACATTTAGTACTCACATCAGCACACCCCTCTCCCCTTTCTGCTTACAATGGTTTTTTCGGCAACAAACATTTCAGCCGGGCAAACGATTATTTGAAGGCACACGGAAAAACAGAAATTATCTGGTAGAAAGTTTGCAATAATATATAAAAAGTGGCGGCATTTTTCTTTCGTAATAAATGCCGCCATTTTTTATATATTCACCTATTTTAGTACCATTGAATATTACTCTGAGTCTGGCTTCTCTGCTCATACTTCAAGTCTTGCAAGATACTTGCATTCGCACGGATTGTCACATTGTAGTATTTCCAACGTCCGAAAGGCGAAAGACTGGCAGACAAGTTGAAACAATGCAAATCACGTGTGATAGTACAAGAGGTTTGCGTAATTTCTTTTGCCTGAAAATCATAACCGGAATTGAATGAGAGCGACCAATTATTGGAGATCTTCACATTTCCATTCGCATTGATATTATGTGTGTAGGTATAAGGATATCTCATTGAATGACGATTAATCGGCTTCGATCTATCCTCACGAATATTAAATGAGTAACTAAGACTTAATGACCACGGCATTTTAAACACTTGATAACCATCCGCATCAGCCGCGGCTTTCTCTACTTTCTTAGTTGTAGCCTCTTCTTCATCGCTCCCGTCTGAATCTTCATCCTCCTCGTCTCCTTTTTTCTTATCCTTCCCCTGTTCCTCTTTCGGTCCGAACCATTTCTTCCAGGTATCGTTGTTGAAAGTATAATTAAAAGAAGATCCATAGCCTTGAAAACGTCCGAAACGCCCATAAGACCATTCTGTACGATTGCCGGTAACCACATTACCATTTTTATCGAACGTGTAGGCATAAGTAGCGAATGACGCATTCATATTGAACGTATAATTCTTGGTCAGTTTCAAACGGAGATTCATACTCAAATCACTCCATGGCCGTTCTTTGGCTGCCATATTATAAGACATACTCGCTCCAAATTCATCGATTAAGCTCACCTTTTTCAGTGTATCTTTCTTTGCATCATAATACTTCATTTCCAGATTATTGGAAATAGAGAAACTAACCGTACCCGAACCTTCACGCGAAGGCACACCGTAAGGCTGTCCAGTGAAAGGTGAATAATATTGCGTGTTACCATTATAGTCTGTGTATTCCTCCCAATATTTACTGAATCCCGGAGCACCGCTCAAACTCACTTGCGGAGTAAATACGTGGCGGATTTGTATTTCTTTCTTCTTTGCGAAAAGAGGTTTATACATACCATAAAGCTTCGTGCTCAGGCTCAAACTTGCCGAATAGTTAGACACTCGGTAGAAACCGTTCAACGTATCACCCGGCAACGACTCCAATCTGTGATCCACTTCATTATACTGCTGATTAATTTTACGGGTATACCAACGTTCCGTATAATTAACTGAAGGAGAAACCTGCAAATACTTGAACAATGTAAAAGTAGCACTGATAGGAATATTATGATTCATTGCATTTTCCCACTCGCTCAGCCCTGCTTTAAACAAACGGTCATCCTTTGTACGAATACTGTTTGTCAGACGTCCGGTATAACTAATGGATATCTTTTCATACCAACGTTCGGCTCCCGCAGCCTTCTTGCGTTTGAATGGAAACAGACGGCTCAATGTAATATTAAGGTCGGGCAAGGTTACCGCAATAGAAGAATCACGCATTGTCTGAGCGATATTGGTCGTCCCGGAAAGCGTCAGGCCGATATCGGGAAAACTACGTGAATAACTGATACTTGATGTTTTCGTATTCTGAGTCAGCAACTGAGAGTTGTAGAGGTTGTTGATATTAGAACGTTCGTAACTACTGGTCGAGAAATTTACACTGGCCGAGAAAGTACTGTTCGGACTGGCTTTAGCGTCTTGACGATGATTCCAAACAATTTTAAAGTCTTTAGATACCGCATAGTCCGGCATCCCCTTGTCACCCGTTTTGGTGACCTGATAATCCGCCTGCAACGTCCCGGAATATTTATAGCGTTTATTATAGTTTGTCAACCCGGAAAGCCTCCATGAACCTTTTGTAAAGATATCTCCCGTCATCTTCAAATCCATAATATCACTGATAGCAAAATAATATCCTCCGTTAGCCAAACCGAAACCACGGCTGGAGTCGTCCATGTAAGTCGGCATTATAAAACCGGATGAATAACTACTAGAGAACGGAAAAAAGAAAAACGGTACAGCCAATGGCAAAGGAACATCTTCCACTACCAAATAAGCAGGTCCTGTCACCACATTCTTTTTAGGACGCACTTTTGCACGAGTCAGCTGCATATAGAAGTGAGGATGATCATGATGATCGCAAGTTGTATAGCGACCGTGTTCCATAAAGATTTCATCATTGGCCCCTTTCTTAGCTTTGCTTCCGGTCACATAACCTTCACCTTGCTGAGTGACAATATCGGTAATCCCGGCTTTTTTAGTTTTGAAATTATAGCGGATAGTCTCCGTATCATAAGAAGTATCCCCTTCCTTGAAGACCGGTTTACCTTTCTCCACTCCGGTAGAATCTTTAATACCGTATGCATGAACCGTACTGCTGTCAAGATTCATCGAGATAACCTCCGCAGCTAACTCTATATTCTGGTAGTTCACTTTTCCACTACCATAAAGTGTGGCCGATCCTCCCAATGTAAAAACAGTGGAGTCGTTGGATTCATAAACAACCGGTGCATCGAGCGGTTGCTTCTTCTTAACAGGTGCTATAGAATCAATGCGTACCGTAACCGTATCTGCCTTCAACGAATCGCTTCCTTGTAGTGAATCTTTTTGTGCAGTATTGGAGGTAATCATTCCTCTCCTTCGACGTTGAGACGTAGCCTCATCGGGAAGCATCAGTAAGACAATCAGCAGTATAAATGATATAAGTATTCTTGCTTTCAATGGCGCCATTAACTAATAGTTTACGCTTGAAGTGGCAAAAGTACACAAACTTCACCAATTATGAGTTAGAATCTCCGTTATTTAATTATTTTTTAGTGCTATAAAAAGAGAGAGCACCATCTGTCAAAACGGTTTAGCCCTTCTTCACCATATTTTGCAATACTATTCCGTGCTTTCTCCACCGTCTTTTCCTCATCCAAATGAGTCTTAGAAAAGAACTTATCCGCAAAACAAATCAATTGCTCTTCCAATGTGACAGGAAGCATCTCACGGTGAGGTACCGGAAGTTGCTGATCAATAATATCCTGCAAGGAAAGACCGGCTCCTGTATGGCGTTCACAAACTAACGCATGTTGAGGAAAACCTTCAGCACGCAAAATTTCAGCTCCTAAATATCCATGAGCAATATAAGGATGAGTACCGAAACATCGAATGGACGGAGCATCTGTCTGAAAGATACCGATATCATGCAAAAGAGCGGCCTCTTTCACAAAGCTCCGGTTCAAATGCAACTCCGGATGTGCATCTAGCATCTTCATAGCCTTTCCTGACACTGAAAGGCTGTGTATTACTAAGATTTGTCGCTGTTCCGTATTCTCCGGATAATACTTATCAATGATTTCGTATGGATTCATGTGTCGTTTTTTTGTTCTCTTGATGAGAAATTAATATTTTTGTGCAATATTACAAAAAAATACCGACATGCAAGCTAGAACTTTGCTCATTCTTTTTTTTCTACTCGCTATATCCCCTTCAGGATATACCCACAGTAAGATAACAACCGGTGCAGAACATATCGCACAATACTTATCACTTATTCAAGGCAAACGTGTCGGAATGGTAGTCAATCACACTTCTATTGTAGGAATAGAACAGACTCATCTGCTCGACACCTTATTAAAGTTGGATATAAAAATAGTGAAAGTATTTGCCCCTGAACACGGTTTTCGTGGCAATACGGATGCGGGCGAAACAGTAAAGGATGGAAAGGACCTACGCACCGGTATCCCTATTATTTCACTTTATGGCAATAATAAGAAGCCTACCGCCGGTCAATTAAAAGACATTGATGTCATCTTGTTTGATATCCAAGATGTAGGAGCACGCTTTTATACCTACATCAGTACAATGTACTATGTCATGGAGGCTTGTGCAGAAAACAGAAAGGAAATGCTCGTACTGGATCGGCCTAACCCGTGTGACTATATAGACGGTCCGATACTCAAATCCCCCTATCGGAGTTTTGTTGGTATGCTTCCCATTCCTATACTTCATGGATGTACCATAGGCGAGCTGGCGCAAATGATAAACGGAGAAGGATGGATTGCCAACAAAAAAAACGCCTGCTTATTAAAAGTAATTCCAATGACAGGCTGGAAACATGGAGAACCCTATTCGCTTCCGATTAAACCTTCTCCTAATCTGCCCAATGACCAGTCTATTCGTTTGTATGCATCACTTTGTCCTTTTGAGGCAACCCACATCAGCGTAGGACGGGGAACAACCTTTCCTTTTCAGGTATTAGGTGCACCCAATAAAAAATATGGCAGTTTCGTTTTCACTCCTCGTTCCCTGCCCGGATTCGACAAGAATCCATTACATCAAGGAATAGCTTGTTACGGAGAAGACTTACGGAACAACGCGAATATTAGTGGTTTTACCCTTTACTACTTCCTACGTTTTTATCAAATATCAGGTGAAGGGACCGGATTCTTTTCCCGACCCCGATGGTTTGATTTACTTATGGGAACCGACACGGTGCGCAAAGCTATTCTCAGAGGAGAATCTGAAGAAACTATTCGAAATAGTTGGAAAAAAGAATTACAGGCTTATCGGGAGACGAGAAAGAAGTATCTGCTTTATTGATTCTCTTCTCGCTTTCTTTTCTTCCACAATTGCCAACTATTAATGATATTTTGCCACAAAACATACGATCCAGGTGCAACAGCAGACAATGGATTCAGATAAGTATGGGCCATCCAGATAGCTAGAATCGTATTTTTCTGCCCTAATGCCTGTCCGCCACTGATGCGGTCGTTATAAATAGAGCCGATAGTCTTTCCAAAAAAGAACTGTAAACAACAAGCTGCCAATGCTCCAACAGCAATCATAATTTCAGTAAATCCATCCGCAGGGTCATTCAATAACGAATACAGCGTCTGTGCCGTCACGATAGCTAGCGAAACTGCCCACAAGTAGAAAGCAAGTTCATGATAACTCAATAATTTCCGATGTATTTTTGGCAAAAATTTGCTCAATAACCATGCAGCCAGAAACGGACAAATCAGTAGAGGAAATACTTTGCTTAAAATAACAAAGAACGCTTCCAAAAAACTAACATCAGGATGAACCTCCACTAATGGAAAAAGAATAGGTACCGCAATGGCAGCTCCGATATTAGCAAGTAACGTATAAGTGGTCAGACTTGCCGCACTCCCACCCAGTTTCGAAGTTATCACGGCAGCAGCAGTGGCTGTCGGACAAATAATACAAACCATCACCCCTTCCGCCACAATCTTATCAAACCGAAACAACAGCAAATAAGCAGCCAACGCCCCGATAATCTGAATCAGTAATAACCATACATGAAGCGGCCTAAGCTTTAAATCGCGCGGAGATACCTTACAGAATGTCAACAGCAACATCGTAAAGATAAGATACGGAGTCAGAAAAGAGAGGCAGATAAATAACGGATAACCCACAGCACCCACCAACATGGCAATAGGCAATGTCCAATTCTTCAAAAACTTAAGCATCGTCATACATTTTAACTTCGGAACGCAAAGTAACGGAGATTTCAGGAAAAAAGCTATCATTAAACCGAAAAAAACACAAAACTTAATGGCAAATAATAAGTTTTCTATAAATTTCTACTACATTTGCACCGTATTATAAATATGAAACTGAATAGATCCTACATATTACATATATGCATTTGCCTCTGGCTTCTTTTCTTACCCTCATGCACCAGCCATTTATGGGGGAAAGATTTTATCGTGGTCATTGATGCCGGACATGGCGGACACGACCCCGGCGCCATTGGAAAAATCTCAAAAGAAAAGAATATCAATCTGAACGTTGCCTTAAAAGTAGGAAATCTGATAAAAAACAATTGTGATGACGTTAAAGTGATCTATACCCGTAGCAAAGATGTTTTTATCCCTCTAGGTCGAAGGGCGGAAATAGCAAACAATGCGAAAGCAGATCTTTTTATTTCTATTCATACTAATGCATTGGCAAACAACCGTACTGCAAAAGGAGCATCTACCTGGACACTCGGTTTGGCTAAATCGGACGCCAATCTAGAAGTAGCTAAACGGGAAAATTCAGTAATTCTCTACGAAAGCGACTATCAGACTCGGTATGCAGGATTCAATCCTAACTCAGCTGAGTCTTATATCATATTTGAATTCATGCAGGATAAATACATGGAACAAAGTGTGCACCTGGCGTCTTTGATGCAAAAACAATTTCGTCATACTTGCAAACGTTTAGACCGTGGAGTACATCAAGCCGGCTTCCTCGTCTTAAAAGCAAGTGCCATGCCAAGTATTCTGATAGAATTAGGATTCATCTCCACCCCTGAGGAGGAACGTTATCTGAACTCCGAAACGGGAGCTACAACCATGGCTAAAGGTATTTATCATGCTTTTCTCAATTATAAAAGAGAGCACGAAATACGGCTAACCGGAGTCAGCAAGACTGTAATACCGACCGAACAAAAAGGACAAGAGATAGAGAAAGAAAACGATAGACCCGTAACCGTTCAAAAGGTTGCAGAAAATGCAACTAATGACAATGAAATTACGTTTAAGATACAAATACTTACCTCTTCCAAACCTCTTGCTAAAAATGACAAAAGACTGAAAGGATTGAAAGGTGTAGATTATTATAAAGAAAAAGATATATATAAATACACATATGGTGCCTCCGGTGATTATAATAAGGTACTACGTACCAAACGTACTATTACAGCCAAGTTCAAAGACGCTTTTATCATCGCTTTCCGAGACGGTGAAAAAATGAATGTCAATGAAGCAATTGCCGAGTTTAAGAAAAGAAGAAATAAATAAAAGATAAAATGAAGTATATTACAAAAGAAGTCAGAATAGGTATCGCAGGTATCATTGCACTGTGTGTACTTGTTTATGGGATTAACTGGCTGAAAGGAATACATATGTTTCAACCTTCCAGCTATTTCTATGCTAAATTTCAGAATGTTAACGGACTGACTAAGTCGAGCCCAGTATTCGCAGACGGTGTTCGTGTAGGTATTGTACGCGATATATTTTATGATTATACTAATCCCGGAAATGTGGTTGTAGAAGTAGAACTGGACACCGAACTACGAATTCCTAAAGGAAGTAGCGCCGAACTGGTATCCGAACTGATGGGAGGAGTACGCATGAATATTCTTTTGGCAAACAATCCCCGCGAAAAATATGCCGTAGGAGATACTATTCCCGGTACACTGAATAATGGAATGATGGAAAGTGTGGCAAAGTTAATGCCACAAGTACAGGAAATGTTACCTAAACTGGATTCTATCCTTATTTCTCTGAATACAATTTTAGGTGACAAGAGTATTCCTGCCACCCTACATTCAATAGAAAAGACCACTGCCAACTTGGCCGTAGTCAGTTCTCAGGTTAAAGGTCTCATGAGCAATGATATTCCAAAGCTTACCAGCAAACTGAATACAATTGGAGACAACTTCGTAACCATCAGCGGTAATCTTAAAGAAGTTGACTATGCAGCTACTTTCAAGAAAATAGACGAAACATTATCCAATGTAAAGATGCTTACAGAAAAATTGAATAGCAAAGATAACACACTCGGATTACTCTTCAACGACCCGACTTTATACAATAATCTAAATGCTACAACTGAAAATGCAGCAGGCTTATTGAAAGACTTGAAAGAGCACCCGAAGCGCTACGTTCACTTCTCCTTATTCGGAAAGAAAGACAAGTAATAAAATCCCGTTATATAGATTTTATCTAAATAACGAATTGCTATAAAAAGCAAGTTTTTTGCATCTCAAATGTCTATCTATAAACCGAAATAAGATTCCTATACAAACATGAGAATGAGAGAAGAAAAACAGAGCTTTTATATATAATATTCTATATAACAGACACTTACAAAATAGCAAAAGCGGGATTAGTGATAGTACAAAGACATAAACACATAAGTCATTGAAAGTAAACATGTTATTATTCACTTGAAAAAAACAAGAAAAAATAGATTTGTTTTTTCCGAATAAGATTCCCAATTTTGCAAACGTAGAAGTTTTGCTTAATTAATAAATGTATTAAAAGTTACTATGATAGAATCAAATCATGTCGTACTTTGGAACCGCTGTCTTGATATCATAAAAGACAATGTTCCCGATACGACATACAACACTTGGTTTGCCCCTATTGTTCCATTAAAATATGAGGACAAGACTTTGTATTTACAGATTCCCAGCCAGTTTTTCTATGAGATTCTGGAGGAAAGATTTGTAGATTTAATACGCAAGACTTTGTATAAGGTCATTGGCGAAGGAACCAAGTTGATGTACAACGTCATGGTAGACAAAACTTCGATTCCAAACCAAACCGTGAATCTCGAAGCAAGCAATCGTTCTACGGCTGTAACTCCTAAAAACATATTTGATGGAAACAAAGCCCCTAATTTCTTGCAGGCTCCTGCTGTTCAAGATTTAGATCCGCATTTGAATCCTAATTATAATTTCGAAAACTTCATTGAAGGATACAGTAACAAACTTTCAAGAAGTGTAGCCGAAGCCGTAGCGCTAAAACCTGGAGGAACTGCTTTTAACCCATTATTCCTTTATGGAGCTTCTGGAGTGGGAAAAACACATCTGGCTAATGCCATCGGTACGAAAATCAAAGAGATTTATCCAGAAAAAAGAGTCTTGTACGTATCGGCACATTTATTCCAAGTGCAATATACAGACTCTGTACGTAACAACACAACCAACGACTTCATTAATTTCTATCAGACCATCGATGTATTAATCATTGATGATATTCAGGAATTTGCCGGTGTTACCAAAACACAAAACAATTTCTTCCATATCTTCAATCATCTACATCAGAACGGCAAACAGCTTATATTAACTTCCGACCGTGCTCCTGTATTGTTGCAAGGTATTGAAGAACGTCTGCTTACCCGTTTCAAATGGGGTATGGTAGCTGAATTGGAAAAACCGACCGTAGAACTTCGCAAAAATATTCTGCGCAATAAAATACACCGCGATGGACTCCAATTTCCAGAGGAGGTAATCGATTATATTGCCGAAAATGTGAATGAAAGCGTACGTGACTTGGAAGGTATCGTTATTGCTATCATGGCACGTTCTACTATTTTCAATAAGGAAATAGATATGGATTTGGCTCAACATATCGTGCACGGCGTTGTTCACAATGAAACGAAAGCCGTCACCATAGATGATATCCTTAAGGTAGTATGTAAACATTTCGACTTGGAGCCTGCAGCTATACACACTAAATCCAGAAAGAGAGAAGTGGTGCAAGCGCGTCAGATTGCCATGTATCTAGCTAAAAATCACACAGACTTTTCAACTTCTAAGATCGGTAAATTCATTGGCAACAAAGACCACGCAACCGTACTTCACGCTTGCAAAACCGTGAAAGGACAACTGGAAGTAGATAAGAGTTTTAACGCAGAAGTGCAGGAAATTGAAGCGTTACTAAAAAGAAAAGGAATTAATGACTAGTGATTAGGCTCATGATTCATGCTTCACAAACCTATTCACTAATCACTAACCATTATTTCAGTTCACTATTATTTCAAAAATCCCTGCCGACGAAGCACCTTTAATAGATTTTCAGACATAAACTCATTATCTTTCTTCGTATAACGAACATCTGTAAAGACCTGGGCTAGAGTTTCTTTCTTATTCTCCTCTATAAATTGTTTGCTTTCAGGCAATGATTCTTTATAAGCATAGAGTTTGTCTATTTCTTCCGGTGTATAATCATGATACATTTCCTCGTGCACAGCAGCTTCCAAAGGCAAGCGATCAACCTGTGCAGGAATTCCATCCGGGTAACCGACTGTAATTGTCGTCAAAGGAAACACCAATTCAGGCAACCGGAGTGCATCGATAATCATTTTAGGATTATAAGTAGTGGTCCCCAAATAGCAAATTCCGAGCCCTACCTCCTCTGCCAACGTACAAAAAGTCTGTGCGACAAGCAGAGTGTCCATAGACGCATTCATAAAAGACATTAAATTGTCATAGCCAGGTACAGCTTTTCTTTGCTCACACCATTTTGAAAAGCGATGAAAATCAGCACAAAAAGTAAGTACAACAGGGGCACTTTTCACCATAGGCTGATTAAAATGAGCTGGTGAAAGCTTCTCTTTCATTTCAGCGTCACGAGTCACAACCACACTATAAAGCTGCATACCTCCCATCGTAGAAGCTCGGAATGAAGTTTCAAGCAAATCATTTAACAAATCAGGAGTAATATCCTTCGATAGATATTTCCTGATAGTCCTTCTGTTCTTTACGGTTTCAAACATTTCTTTTTTATTGCAAAGATATAAAAAGAAAAATCTATTTTGCTATATCTACAGAACAGAATAGTTTTCTTTTTGGAAAACTTTAACCTTTAAACAAAAAGCAAATTTTCCTGTTTATCAAATACTTATCATTAATAAACAGAAAACTTACAGCCTGTCAATAAATTATTTCATTTTTATTTTGATAGATGAAAAAACATCCTTAGATTTGCATCCACATTTGTTAACGATAAGTAAACTTCTACACATTACTTATTTAAAAATCAGATTTAACGCACATTGCATCGTGGAAAAACAAATTTATTCTTATGACGAAGCCTACGAAGAATCTTTACGATATTTTCAAGGTGACGAACTTGCTGCAAGAGTTTGGGTAAACAAATATGCAGTAAAAGATTCTTTCGGAAACATTTATGAAAAGTCTCCGGAAGATATGCATTGGAGAATTGCCAATGAAGTGGCACGCATCGAATCGAAGTATCCGAATGCTTTAACAGCAAAAGAGCTGTACGATCTATTGGATCACTTCAAATACATTGTTCCGCAAGGTAGCCCGATGACTGGAATCGGTAACGACTATCAAGTTGCTTCCCTATCCAATTGTTTTGTTATCGGTGTAGATGGTGCTGCCGACTCTTATGGTGCTATCATTAAAATTGACGAAGAGCAAGTACAACTGATGAAAAGACGTGGAGGAGTGGGCCATGACCTATCCCATATCCGTCCGAAAGGTTCTCCCGTTAAAAATTCAGCATTAACTTCAACAGGTCTTGTGCCATTCATGGAACGTTATTCCAATTCGACCCGTGAAGTAGCTCAAGATGGACGTCGCGGAGCACTCATGCTAAGTGTATCTATCAAACATCCGGACTCAGAAGCTTTCATCGATGCAAAAATGACAGAAGGAAAAGTAACCGGAGCAAATGTTTCCGTGAAATTAGACGATGCTTTCATGCAGGCTGCTGTTGACGGAAAGCCATACTTACAACAATATCCTATTGATTCTTCCGACCCTACATTTACAAAAGAAATAGATGCTTCTACTTTATGGAAGAAGATCGTTCACAATGCATGGAAATCAGCAGAACCGGGTGTTCTGTTCTGGGATACAATAATTCGCGAATCCGTACCGGATTGTTACGCAGATTTAGGTTACCGGACCGTTTCCACGAATCCATGTGGCGAGATACCTCTATGTCCTTACGACTCATGCCGTCTCTTGGCAATCAATTTGTATTCATATGTAGTAAATCCGTTTAAACCGAATGCTTATTTCGATTTTGATCTGTTTAAGAAACATGTGGCATTAGCTCAACGTATCATGGATGACATCATCGACCTCGAACTGGAGAAAATCGAACGCATCATGCACAAGATTGATGAGGATCCGGAAAACGACGAAGTGAAGCGGGCAGAACGTGTACTCTGGGAAAAGATATATAAGAAAAGCGGACAAGGGCGACGTACAGGTGTAGGTATCACTGCAGAAGGTGATATGCTCGCAGCATTAGGATTACGCTACGGAACAGAAGAGGCTACCGAATTCTCAGAAAAAGTACATAAGACAGTAGCTCTTGGCGCTTATCGTTCTTCTGTAGAAATGGCGAAGGAGCGTGGTGCTTTCGAAATATATGATAACAAACGCGAGCAGAACAATCCGTTCATCCAACGTTTGGCAGAAGCCGACCCTGAGCTATATGAAGAAATGAAGAAATACGGACGACGCAACATTGCCTGCCTGACTATCGCTCCCACCGGAACAACCAGCCTGATGACTCAGACAACTTCTGGCATTGAACCGGTATTCTTGCCAGTTTACAAACGTAGAAGAAAAGTGAATCCGAATGACACAAATGTTCATGTCGACTTTGTTGATGAAACAGGAGATGCATTCGAAGAGTATATTGTATTCCACCACAAGTTTGTCACATGGATGGAAGCCAATGGATACGATCCGTCCAAACGCTATTCTCAGGAAGAGATTGACGAATTAGTAGCCAAGTCTCCTTATTATAAAGCTACTTCCAACGATGTCGACTGGTTGATGAAAGTAAAGATGCAGGGAAGAATCCAAAAATGGGTAGACCATTCCATCAGCGTAACCATTAATCTGCCGAATGACGTAGACGAGGATCTGGTAAACCGTTTATATGTGGAAGCATGGAAATCCGGTTGTAAAGGTTGTACCGTATACCGTGACGGCTCCCGTTCCGGTGTACTTATCTCAGCCAAATCCGACAAAAACAAGAAAGAGGAACTTCCTCCGTGCAAACCGCCTACGGTCGTAGAAGTGCGTCCACGAATATTAGAAGCAGATGTTGTACGTTTCCAAAATAACAAAGAAAAATGGGTGGCTTTCGTTGGCCTGCTAGATGGACATCCTTATGAAATCTTCACCGGTCTGCAAGATGACGATGAAGGTATTTTATTACCTAAGAGCGTGACTAGCGGACGTATCATCAAAAATATAGATGAAGACGGAACGAAGCGTTACGACTTCCAATTTGAAAACAAGCGCGGATATAAGACGACTATTGAAGGATTGTCTGAGAAGTTCAATAAAGAATATTGGAACTACGCCAAATTGATTTCCGGAGTACTCCGTTACCGAATGCCAATAGAACAAGTTATTAAACTGGTAGGTTCTTTGCAACTGAACAGTGAAAATATCAATACTTGGAAAAACGGTGTAGAACGCGCTCTGAAGAAATACATCCAGGATGGAACCGAAGCAAAAGGCAAGAAATGTCCGAACTGTGGCAATGAAACTCTCGTTTATCAGGAAGGATGTCTGATTTGTACCACTTGCGGGGCTTCCAGATGTGGATAAACATTCTATAATATATGATCTTATCATTTAATATCGAATACCGTACCAATTGGGGGGAGGAAGTCAAGCTTGCAGGCTTATCGACGGAATCCACCCCAATGTACACTACAGACGGTATATATTGGACGGCAGAAGTGGAACTGGAAGTTCCTCAAGAAGGATTGACTATCCATTATAGCTACCAGATAGAACAAAACGGAATCGTCATCCGCAAAGAATGGAACAATTTTCCACGATGCCTTTTTCTATCCGGTACTCCTAGAAAAAAGTATAGAATCAATGATTGCTGGAAAAATATCCCGGAGCAACTATACCTTTACAGTTCTGCCTTTACAGAAGCATTATTATCACATCCCGAAAGGGAAGACATTCCGCAAGGGTATAAGAAAGGGCTAATAATAAAAGCTTATGCCCCGCGCATCAACAAAGATTATTGTCTGGCCATTTGCGGCAATCAGAAAGCACTAGGTAACTGGGATCCGGAAAAAGCCGTTTTAATGAGTGACTTCAATTTCCCCGAATGGCAGGTGGAGCTAGATGCAAGCAAGCTCAAATATCCTTTGGAATATAAATTTATCCTTTGCCATAAACAGGAAAGAAAAATTGATTGCTGGGAGAAAAACCCTAATCGTTATCTGGCAGACCCGGAAATAAAGACGAACGAGACACTCGTGATTTCCGACCGATATGTCTATTTTGATATTCCAATGTGGAAAGGTGCAGGAATTGCCATCCCCGTATTTTCTCTGAAATCAGAAAAAAGTTTTGGAGTAGGTGATTTCGGTGATCTGAAACTCATGATCGATTGGGCGGTAAACACACATCAGAAGGTCATCCAAATTCTACCGATTAATGACACGACCATGACCCATACATGGACGGACTCTTATCCCTACAACAGTATTTCCATCTATGCTTTTCATCCGATGTATGCGGATATAAAGCAAATGGGAGCACTGAAAGACAAAGAAGCAGCCTCTAGGTTCAATCAGAAACAACAAGAACTGAATAATCTTACAACTATTGATTATGAGGCTGTAAACCGGGCTAAATGGGAATTCTTCCATCTGATATTCCAGCAAGAAGGGGAAAAAGTATTGGCTTCCGAGAAATTCAAGGAGTTCTTCGAAACTAACAAAGAATGGTTGCGACCTTACGCAGTCTTCAGCTATCTGCGTGATGCTTACCGGACCTCCGACTTCCGTGAATGGCCGAGACATTCTGTATACGATGCACAGGAGATAGAAAAGATGTGTCAACCGGAAACGGTAGATTATCCCCACATCGCATTATACTACTATATTCAATATCATCTGCATCTGCAATTATTGGCTGCGACAAAATATGCTCGTGAAAATGGGGTCGTACTAAAGGGAGACATACCTATTGGCATTAGCCGCAACAGTGTGGAAGCCTGGACAGAACCTCATTACTTCAATCTCAACGGACAAGCAGGCGCTCCTCCCGACGACTTCTCGGTCAACGGACAAAATTGGGGATTCCCTACTTACAATTGGGATGTAATGGAAAAGGACGGATATCGCTGGTGGATGAAAAGATTCCAGAAAATGGCCGAATATTTCGATGCTTACCGAATTGACCATATTCTCGGTTTCTTCCGTATTTGGGAAATACCGATGAATGCCGTACATGGATTGTTAGGACAATTCGTTCCCTCCCTACCGATGAGTAGAGAAGAGATAGAAAATTATGGTTTCACATTCCGAGAAGAATACCTGTCTCCATTCATTCATGAATCATTTCTCGGACAGGTGTTTGGACCTTATGTCAATCTCGTAAAACAAGATTTTCTCCAGTTAGTGGACAAATCCGGTATTTACCGTATGAGACCTGGCTTTGAGACACAACAAGAAGTCAAACAATTCTTTGCCGGTAAAAATGACGAAAACAGTATCTGGATCCGTGATGGATTATATTCTTTAATCAGTAATGTACTGTTTATTCCGGACAATAAGGAACAAGGAAAGTACCATCCCCGTATCGGAGCGCAACGTGATTTCATTTTCCGTTCGTTGAGCGAAGAAGACAAGAATGCTTTCAACAAATTATACAACCAGTATTATTATCATCGCCACAACGACTTTTGGTACCAACAGGCCATGAAAAAGTTACCTCAATTGACACAATCTACCCGTATGTTGGTATGTGGCGAAGATTTAGGAATGATTCCCGCTTGTGTGTCCTCCGTAATGAACGAGTTACGTATTCTTAGTTTGGAAATTCAACGAATGCCAAAGGACCCGTCGTATGAGTTCGGACATTTAAATGAATATCCATACCGATCTGTGTGCACCATTTCCACTCATGATATGTCTACTCTACGAGGGTGGTGGGAAGAAGATTATCAACAGACCCAACGTTATTACAATACAATGTTAGGACATTATGGCACAGCTCCTGCCATTGCAACTCCGGAACTTTGTGAAGAGATTGTACGCAATCACCTCAACAGTAATTCTATTCTCTGCATACTGTCTTTTCAAGATTGGTTGTCAGTTGATGGAAAATGGAGAAATCCTAATGTGGAAGAAGAACGAATCAACGTTCCATCCAATCCACGAAATTATTGGCGATATCGGATGCATATCACATTAGAGCAACTGATGAAAGCCAAAGAACTGAATAGCAAGATAAGTGAATTAATACAATACACAGGAAGAAACCCGGAGAAATAATTTGACTTCTATCTATATTAAACACGGATTATACAAATTCCTTTTTAAATCTGTATAATCCGTGTAAACAGATTATTAAAAGAATGAAAGAGACCCCGAGTAAACGTATTGATTTTGTAGACTTAACTAAAGGAGTCTGCATCATTCTCGTAGTCATGACACATATTGGTGGAGCCTTCGAGCAACTCGATAGGGGCTCTATGTTATCCTGTTTCCGTATGCCACTGTATTTTTTTATATCAGGAGTTTTCTTTAAACCATACGAAGCTTTATCAGGATTCATTCTTCGGAAAATAAACAAGTTGATTATCCCTTTTCTTTTCTTCTATCTAAGTGCATTCCTCCTTAAATACATCATTTGGAAAATAGCACCGGGAGTATTCCATTTACCTGTATCATGGAAAGAACTTTTGATAGTATTTCATGGACATGACCTTATCAAATTCAATCCGCCGATCTGGTTTCTAGTAGCCTTATTCAACTGCAATATCCTGTTTTATCTAGTCCATTTCCTAAGAAATAAATATCTGCCTGCCATGTTTGTTCTTACCTTATTGATCGGGTGTACAGGATTTTATCTAGGTAAAGCACAAATAACACTCCCTCTCTATCTCGATGTTGCCATGACGGCTCTCCCTTTCTATGTAGCAGGATTCTGGATTCGTAGATATAACTTCTTCTTATTTCCACATCACCGTTTTGATAAGGTAATTCCGCTTTTCGTTTTGTTGGCATTGTTAGTCATGCATTTTACTGCTACTACATTGGGAATGAGAACAAACAACTACTCCGGGAATATCTTTCAAGTATACATCGCTGCATTCGCTGGAATATTTATGATTATGCTACTTTGCAAAAAAGTGGAAAGAGTAAAAATTATTTCTTATCTAGGAAGGTACTCTATCATCACCCTAAGCATACACGGTCCCATACTCCATTTTCTAGAGCCATTGATAGCACGCTACATTCATAATAGTTGGGCACAAGCAACAATGCTTTTGTTCATAACATTAAGTATATGTATTCTACTCACCCCCCTCTTTCTGAAAGTAATCCCGCAAATGGTTGCACAGAAGGACTTGTTAAAAATTAAACAGATTCATACTAAATAATAAATAGTATATGAAAATAAATAAAAGCTATATCTTTTTGAAAGGGATTCGATTTTACGCCTACCATGGAGTAGCCCCACAAGAGAATTTGATTGGTAATGAGTATATTATCGACCTAAAACTAGGTGTTGACATCAGCAAGGCGATGCAGACAGACGAAGTGACAGATACCGTAAACTATGCTGAGGTATATAACGTTATAAAAACAGAAATGGATATTTCATCCAAATTACTTGAACATGTAGGGAAACGAATTGTGAAGAAACTATTCAAACAATTCGCTACTATTGAAGACATTGATCTGTTTCTATCCAAACGAAACCCACCGATGGGGGCAGACATAGAATCGGCAGGAATAGAGCTCCATTGTAGCAGAAAATAAAAACGGACACGTCTGCCATTCCGAACCAATCAAGAATAACAGACGTGGCAATAAATTATGGTAAAAGTTCTATTGGTAGCTTATAATCTTTTCTTTTTCCTTCTATTCACAGATTCCACAGCTTCCGTTACCACAGGCTTATTCTGGAAACGTTTTGTATAACTGGAATAGTCAGGATGGATACGTTCGTAGTCAGGATCCATAAACAACGGGCTGGAAATAATATGATCCGCTGTTGAACGGTTACAGCAAAATACGATATTTTCCACACCGGCCAAACGAGTCAAAGCTTTTACATCTGTATCATGAGGTTGCAAAGTCATAGGATCAGTAAAAAAGAAAAGATAATCAATCTGCCCATCGACAATACGTGATCCCATCTGCTGATCACCGCCTAATGGACCGGATTTCAGTATTGTAAAATCCCATTCTACATCAGGATGTTTTTCTTTCAATGCTTCCAGTATTAGTGTCCCGGTAGTACCTGTACAATAGAATTTATTTCCCATCAACAATTCTGAATTCCACAACACCCACTCGATAAGATCTTTCTTCATCGCATCATGTGCCACCAGCCCGATGCCCCTTCTAACCTTTGCTTCCATTTCGTTATCCTTTTAAGTCCGACAATTGAGAGAATCGTTTGCATCCTCTCGCATAAAACTGCCACAAGATACTACTTTTTATCTGTTCAGGTATTAAATTCAAAGTTTTTTTTCTTAGGTTCTCTTCTCTTAATGAAGAAAATGACGGACAAATCCGTTTATATTCGTCCCGTGCACGAATCACTGCGCGAGCATTGTCCCAATCCCCTTTCAGAAAGAAAGTAAGTGCCGCCACATAATCCAAACAAGTCCGAATACGCATCACTTTATTTAACTCCTCCTGCGGAAGATTCTTATAAAGCATGACAAGATTATTGCGGAAATTAAGAAAAGTCTTACGAGGATTCTCTTTTTTAAGCGTGGCTCCTCCAACATGATAGACTACACTTTGCGGAATGCAGACAATCCCACGTCCTCGAGAACGGAGTCGCCAACACAGATCTATTTCTTCCATGTGTGCAAAAAAGCGTCCATCCAGCCCTCCGACATCCAGATAATCCATACGACGAATAAACAAAGCAGCTCCTGTTGCCCAAAAAACTGGAATCACCGTATCGTATTGCCCTTCATCTTTTTCGACCGCTCCCATGATACGTCCCCGACAAAAAGGATAACCGTACTTATCTATAAATCCGCCTGCCGCTCCTGCATATTCAAAAAATTCCTTTTGGCGCTGACTTCGTATCTTCGGTTGGCAAGCAGCCACTTCAGGATGCTTATCAAGATAAGCAATCATCGGTTCCAACCAATGTTCCGTCACTTCAACATCCGAATTTAGAAGAACGACATACTCTGCATCTACTTGTCGCAAAGCCAAATTATATCCGTCCGCAAAGCCATGATTCTGTTCGAGTAAAATCATTCGGACGGATGGAAACTCCTGCTGAATCATAGTTACCGAATCGTCCGTAGACCCATTATCAGCCACACAGATTTCTATTTCTTTCCCCTCCGAATACTGAATAACAGATGGAAGAAAAGTACGAAGCATATCACATCCGTTCCAATTCAGAATGACGACTGATACTTTCATCTCTTATCTTTTCTCTTAATAAGTTCTTCCTGTTCTTTTTGTTCGCATTCCTTCTTCGTAAATTTCCAGCGCTTATGCGACCACAACCAATAAGCAGGTTCTCTACGAATGGTCTGTTCCAGTTCATGGGCAAACATATCCGTAATTTCTCCTTCGACTGTCTCTTTGGGAGCTTCAGTCATCAATTTAAACTCAGCCTCACAATATCCCCTACGTGTCTTCGTCAGTTTACAATAAAAGACAGGGAAGTTCATCATTTTTGCAATACGTTCAGCCCCATTCAAGAAAGCAGTCTCCTGCCCCATAAAAGTAGTCCAATACCGATCACCACTAGGCCATTGGTCTGTAATCAGACCTACTACCATATTTTTTCCTTCACGCTTCAATTTGATAATTTCACGTGCAGTAGAATGTTTAGGAATATTATATCCACCGAAACGGGAACGAATCTGCTTAAACAGTTCATTCAGATATTTATCCTTCAATGGTTTGTAAACTTGTACAGGTACATCGCCAGGCTTCATGACCGATCCCATTCCAATCAGCCATTCATAGTTGGCATAATGGGGAATCATCACAATAATACCTCCATGCTTTTCCGTCAATTCCAAATATTGTTCTGTATTCTTATAAATCATCCTTTGGCAAAGATCTTCAGCGGACATATGCAACAGTTTCAGGTCCTCTAGCATATAATCCGAAAGATAACGATAAAATTTACGTTCTATCTGTAATCTTTCCGCCTCAGTCTTCTCCGGAAACGACTTTTCCAGATTTTCCCGAACTACCTTCCGGCGATATCTCCCCACATGATACATCAACAGATAATTGAAATCCGAAAGCACATACAATACCCGGAACGGAAGAGCTGAAAACAGCCACATTCCACCATATACTAGCCAATAGATAAGTTTAGATTTCATACTTATATCAAAATTGTGCCTTTAAGCGCTGTCTTGTCCCCATTAAAATCTCCCAAACGCACGTTGACCACTTGATTATCCAATGAGTTATCACTTTCCACTTCTACACGAATATAATTCTTCGTAAATCCGTGCATCGGAGTATTCCCCTTCGACTTTTCCAGCAACACCGGCATCGTCTGTCCGATATGGCGCGCATAAAAAGCCTGTGTTTTTTCATCCGAAAGTGCCAACAGCCGTTGACTGCGTTGATGCTTTTCTTCCGGAGACACCACATAATCTATTTTCAAGGCTTGCGTTCCGGGACGCTCGGAATAACTGAACACGTGCAATTGGGTCACGTCCAATCCGGAAATAAACCGATAAGCTTGCTCAAAAAACTCCGCGGTCTCGCCACGAGTACCCACAATCACATCCACGCCAATGAAAGCATCCGGCATAACCTCTTTGATTTTCTTCACCTTCGATGCAAAAAGAGCCGTATCATAACGACGACGCATCAATTTTAAAACTTCATTACACCCAGACTGCAAAGGAATATGGAAATGTGGCATAAAACTACGGGAATGGGATACAAACTCAATAATTTCATCCGTCAGCAGATTCGGTTCAATGGAAGATATACGATAACGCTCGATTCCTTCTATCTGATCCAACGCTTGCACCAAATCAAAGAAAGTCTCTCCCGTCGTCTTGCCAAAATCACCGATATTCACCCCAGTCAAGACTATCTCTTTACCACCTTCCGCTGCAGCTTGCCGAGCCTGTTCGACCATAGAAGCAATAGTTCCGTTACGACTCCTCCCCCTTGCAAACGGAATAGTACAATATGAACAGAAGTAATCGCAGCCATCCTGTACTTTCAGAAAAAAACGAGTACGGTCTCCCCGTGAACACGAAGGAGAAAACGAACGAATATCTTTCGTTGCAGTAGTTATAGCCTCTCCTTTTTCATGTTTCTGCAAATTTCCCAGATACTGCAGCAGTTCACCTTTCTGCTCCGCCCCCAATACAACATCTACTCCATCAATTTTTGCCACATCACCAGGCTTCAATTGGGCATAGCACCCAGTCACTACCACAAAAGCACCGGGGTGCTGCTTTACCAAGCGATGGATGGCTTGCCGGCATTTCTTATCCGCCATCTCTGTCACCGAACAGGTATTTACCACAC
The DNA here is from genome assembly GCF_014287315.1 of Bacteroides sp. NSJ-39. Classification (NCBI taxonomy): domain Bacteria; kingdom Pseudomonadati; phylum Bacteroidota; class Bacteroidia; order Bacteroidales; family Bacteroidaceae; genus Bacteroides; species Bacteroides sp. NSJ-39. Next base: position 95,825 of record NZ_JACOOB010000013.1, read on the forward strand.
AGATATCTGCTTTCTCTCCTTTGCGCGCAGTCCGAACTCCCGCCTCACGCAGGATTTTACCGATAGTTGAAGTCTCTGAAAAATTTAATTTGCAGCCTAAAGTATAATAAACGGCTGTCTTATTTTGAAATACAGTGGTATCTATCATAAGCTGTTATAAACACATTAACTTTGCAAAGTTACACATTATTATCAGTAAAACACTTTAGGATACGAAAGTTTATTCCTATTTTTGCACAATTCACTAAAAAACGTGCAATGATTAAAGAGAATTTCATTAAACTATACGAAAATAGTTTTCGTGAGAATTGGGATCTGCCTTGTTATACTGATTATGGAGAAGATACCCAATATACATACGGTGAGGTAGCTGAAGAAATCGCCCGTTTACATCTGTTATTCAAGCATTGTAGTCTTCGCAGAGGAGATAAAATATCGGTTATCGGCAAAAATAATGCTCATTGGTGCATTGCTTATATGGCTACAATCACTTATGGAGCAATTATTGTCCCTATCCTGCAAGATTTTACGCCTAATGACGTTCATCATATCGTCAATCATTCCGAATCTGTCTTTCTGTTTACCAGTGACAATATCTGGGAAAATTTGGAAGAGGAAAAACTTATGGGGTTGCGGGGAGTGTTCTCATTGACCGATTTTCGTTGTCTGTATCAGCGCGACGGAGAAACTATACAAAAATTCCTAAAGAACCTCGACAAAGAGATGCATTCTGCTTATCCTAAGGGATTTACCCGCGAGGATATTCAGTACACCACCCTCTCTAATGACAAGATTATGTTGCTGAATTACACCTCAGGTACTACCGGATTCAGCAAAGGCGTAATGCTGACAGGCAATAACCTTGCCGGAAATGTCACTTTCGGTATCCGGACTGAATTACTTAAAAAAGGAGATAAAGTGCTCTCATTTCTTCCGCTTGCTCATGCGTATGGTTGCGCATTCGACTTTCTGACAGCAACAGCAGTCGGTACTCATGTCACCTTACTCGGAAAAACTCCTTCTCCCAAAATTATCATGAAGGCTTTTGAGGAAGTGAAACCTAATCTGATTATCACTGTTCCCCTAGTCATCGAAAAGATATATAAAAATATTATTCAGCCTCTTATCAATAAAAAAGGAATGAAATGGGCACTGAATATTCCTCTGCTCGATAATCAAATTTACAATCAAATCCGCAAAAGACTAATTGACGCATTGGGCGGGCGGTTCAAGGAAATCATTATCGGTGGAGCAGCTATGGATAAAGAGGTGGAAGAGTTCTTCTATAAGATTAAGTTCCCCTTTACCATTGGTTATGGAATGACCGAGTGTGGACCTCTTATCAGCTATGCACCTTGGAATGAATTTATACTAGGTTCCTCAGGAAAGATTCTGGACATTATGGAAGCTCGTATCTACAAAGAAAACCCGGAAGCCGAAATAGGGGAAATACAGGTACGCGGAGAAAATACAATGACAGGATACTACAAGAATCCGGAAGCAACACAGGAAGTATTCACTGAAGACGGCTGGTTACGTACCGGTGATCTCGGAACAATGGATGCCAACGGTAACATTTTCATTCGCGGACGACTTAAAACAATGATTTTAAGTTCAAGTGGGCAGAACATTTTCCCGGAAGAGCTGGAAACGAAACTAAATAACCTTCCTTTTATTTTGGAAAGTATCGTTATCGAACGTAACAAGAAATTGGTAGCACTCGTCTATGCTGACTATGAAGCATTGGATTCTCTCGGACTGAACAATCCAGATAATCTGAAAACCATCATGGATGAGAACCTTAAGAACTTGAACAACAATGTAGCCGCTTACGAAAAGATCAGCAAGATACAACTCTACCCTACTGAATTTGAAAAAACACCGAAAAGGAGCATTAAAAGATACCTATATAACAGTATAGCTGTCGATTAACATGTTCTAAAACATAGGGAAAGAAAGGGAAAGCGGGCAGTTACAAAAAAATATATAAAAAAAGTTGGCTTTTCGAGAACAACATATCGAAAAAGTACATACCTTTGCAGCGTTTTAATAAAGCAATTGATTGTATTACGTTTTTAAAAAGCAAAGAAAATGAAAAAATTAGTTTTGATGGCAGTAGCTATCGTAGCAGTATCATTCGCATCTTGTGGTAACAAAGCAGCTGACGCAGCAAAAGCAACAGCAGATTCTATCCGTATCGCTGACTCAATCGCAGCGGTAGAAGCAGCAGCAGCTGAAGCAGCAGCAGCTGACACAACAACTGTTGATAGTGTAGCAGTAGAAGCAACTGAAACTGTAGTAGCCGAATAATTCAGTTACAAGTTAGAGAGAATTGAAAGTCTGACATGCGAAAGTATGCACAGACTTTTTTTATGTTCTTATATTAAATGATTTCGGATTACAACAAAGAATAAAGGCGGTTTATCTTGAATGGATAAACCGCCTTCACTATAATGTAATAGCTATTATTTATTCAGCAACTACTTCGAAAGGAATTTCTACCGAAACCTCCTTGTGAAGCTTAACGATAGCCTTGTAACTACCAACTTCTTTCACAGCGTCTTTTACAACGATGATCTTTCTGTCAACTTCATGACCCAGTTTAGACAATGCTTCAGCAATCTGGATATTACCAACAGAACCGAAGATAGTACCGGTTGAGCTAACTTTAGTTGCGATAGTCAAAGAAACACCTTCCAACTTAGCAGCCATAGCTTCAGCATCTTTCTTGATTTTCTCAAGTTTGTGAGCGCGCTGTTTCAGTTCTTCAGCTAACATTTTCTTTGCAGAAGGAGAAGCGATGACAGCTTTTCCAGTCGGGATCAGATAATTACGACCGTATCCGGATTTCACGTTTACGATATCGTTCTTATAACCCAAGTTTACTACGTCTTCTTTCAATATAATTTCCATACTTTTCCTCCTTCTTATTTCATCATGTCAGTTACATAAGGCAGCAATGCCAAGTGACGAGCTCTCTTCACAGCCTGCGCGATACGACGTTGGAACTTCAAAGAAGTACCCGTGATACGACGCGGAAGGATTTTACCTTGTTCATTCAAGAATTTCTTCAAGAATTCAGGATCTTTGTAGTCGATGTACTTAATACCGCTTTTTTTGAAACGGCAATATTTTTTCTTCTTAACGTCTACTGACGGCGGAGTTAAGTATCTGATTTCTGATTGAACTTGTTGTGCCATGATTAATCCTCCTTTTTGTTTGATTTAACACTTCTTCTTTTTGCAGCATATTCAGCAGCATACTTATCCATCTTGAAAGTCAAGAAACGGATAACGCGTTCATCACGACGGAAGTTTACTTCCAACTTGTCAATTACAGTAGGATCTGCATTGAACTCAATCAGCTGATAGAAACCTGTAGACTTCTTCTGAATTGGATAAGCCAATTTCTTCAGTCCCCAGTTTTCTTCATTGATAATCTCAGCACCTTCAGCTTGAAGAATACCTTTGAATTTCTCTACCGCTTCCTTCATCTGAACATCAGATAAAACGGGAGTTAAAATGAAAACGGTTTCGTATTGATTCATACTTCGTTTAATTAAATAAATAAATTATTTGATTTAAAAATGCGGGTGCAAAGTTAGGCAATTTATTTTGAACTGCAAACATTTAATCTTTTTTTGTATCAAGAAGATAGGATTTATCCCGGAAGTAACTAACTTTGCAAAGTTGTTTAAACAATAATTTCATGATAGAGCAATTTAACTTCGACATCCGGCTTATATTTGCCATATTAAATGGTAAAGTTTCTGCGGCAATTAACCGGAAACTATACCGTAACTTCCGCCAGAACGGTTTAGAAATCAGCCCGGAGCAATGGACGGTACTCATTTTCCTATGGGAAAAAGACGGTGTTACACAACAAGAGTTGTGCAATGCAACTTTTAAAGACAAACCCAGTATGACCCGTTTGATAGATAATATGGAACGGCAGCACCTTGTTGTCCGTATCTCGGACAAGAGAGACCGCCGCACAAATCTGATTCATCTAACCAAAGACGGCAAAGAACTGGAAGAAAAAGCGCGCATTATTGCCGGACAGACCTTGAAAGAGGCGCTTCACGGCATTACTCTCGACGAATTGAGTATCGGACAGGAAGTATTGAAAAAGGTATTCTTCAACACGAAAGATTAAACAGAGAAACAACCGTTTAAATCATAAAATCCACTAAATCCTATCTTTATAATGGATTTTTTATTTAAATAATTTCGCTCGTTAAAGAATTATGCTTTAATTTGTGACTGGAATATAATAATCTATTAAAATACACACACATGAAAGGCTTATTAAAGAACTTGGGATTGATTTTAATCTTGGTCGGAGTAGTCATCTTGCTGGCTTGTTCCTTTACAGGCAATGTAAACAACAATGCCATATTGGGCAGCTCGGTAGTATTAGTAGTACTGGGACTCATTTCTTATATTGTTATCAATAAGAAGATCGCTGATTAATCTCACAGAAATCAATAAAAAATCCCGGAAACATTCGTTTCCGGGATTTTTTATTTCAGTTATCAAGAAGTAAATCGCATTAAGATTCAACTTCCGGCGTAATCAGCTTGTAGCCTTTTCCGTGAATATTGATAATCTCGATAGAATCATCTTCTTTCAAATGTTTACGCAGTTTCGTAATATACACATCCATACTGCGGGCATTGAAATAGTTATCATCAATCCAGATAGTCTTCAAAGCAAAGTCACGCTGTAAGATTTCATTTGCATGTGCGCAAAGTAAACCGAGTAACTCAGATTCTTTTGTAGTCAACTTAGTCTGCTTACCCTCCGTTGCCAAAATCTGCTTCTGGGTATCAAAAGTAAACTTACCAATCTTATAGATATTACTTTCTTTGTTCTTCTTTCCGCGAACACGTCTCAAGATCGCTTCAATTCTGAATGTCAGTTCTTCCATACTAAACGGTTTGGTGATATAATCATCCGCACCAATCTTAAATCCTTCCAGAATATCTTCCTTCAGCGTTTTTGCTGTCAAGAAAATAATAGGAATCTCAGCGTTCGCTGCACGGACATCCTGTGCCAATGTGAAGCCATCTTTCTTAGGCATCATTACGTCAAACACGCACAAGTCATATTTATTCTTCAAGAAAGCCTTATAACCAGCGTCTCCATCAGGATATAACTCAGCAGAATAACCTTTTGCCTGTAAATATTCTCTTAAAAGCATGCCAAGATTTTCGTCATCCTCGCATAATAAAATACGCAGTTTCTCGTCCATATCAATTATTTTTTAATAAAGGTAATGCAATAATAAATTTAGTTCCTACATTCAGGTCACTTTCAGCCCGGATGGTTCCTTTATGATCGACAATAATTTTCTTCACATAAGCCAATCCCAGTCCAAAGCCCTTCACATCGTGCAGATTACCCGTATGCACACGATAGAACTTTTCAAATATCTTTTTCAGGTTTTCCTTCTTGATACCGATACCATTATCCTGTATCGAAATCATCAGTTTACCCGATTCATTCCATGTTCTCACGTTCAATTCCAAATCCTCGTCCGGCTTTTTATACTTCACCGCATTATCCATCAGATTAAAGATGACATTCGTAATATGCATCTCGTCTGCAAATATAACAGGATCGGTCGCCTCAAGGTTCGATGTTATCTTTCCATTATACCGTTCCACTTTCAAGGCAAAGGTATTGACAACTCCCGTTATCAGTTCGTTCGCATCGATTTCCTTCATCTTCAAAGTTGCCTTCTGCCGGTCGAACATCGACATTTGGAGCACCTTTTCCACTTGAAAACGCAGGCGCTTGGTTTCATCATTTATAACCCCCGATATATGCTGGAACATCTGCGGAGATTTTCCGACCGCCGGATCTTTCAACATCTGCGCCGCCAGCGAAATGGTAGAGATCGGTGTCTTAAACTCATGCGTCATATTATTGATAAAGTCGTTCTTCATCTCCGTCAATTTCTTCTGACGGAACACGATATAAATCGTAAAAATGAATGTCACCAACAACACCATTGTAAATATCAACGACGGAATCATGAAACTGATCGAATCAAAAAGATAGTCTCTTCTTCCCGGAAAATGTACATTCAGTACACTCATCTTCGCAGGCGGGTCATTTTTAAACAAGGCCTGCTGGTACACTTCATCATTTCCCTTCGGATCATAATCCGCACAACGATAGACTTCCTTTCCATCCTTGTCAATCACCGTAAAGTGAAAAGGCAGGTCTATATTATTATTATACAGATTCGATTTCAAGTAACCGTTTAAATCACCAAACCGTACTCTATCTCCGATCGACTTGTCACTTGCCCGATAAATCATCTGCCAAACCACTTCATTAAGTAGCTCACGTTGATACATATATCGGTTCTTGATAGCCTCAATCAGTGAACGCGAAGTCTCCGGAATCGTTTTTGATCCTCTATAAGGAGAGATCATAGCTTTCGGAAGTTCGGATGGTTTGGTAGTCATCACCTTCAATTCAAAATCCGTATAAACCTTTCCATCTTTAGACTTCATCGTAAAACGTTGCGTCTGCTGAACCATATTATTCTGTTGCAGCGAAGGATTGTTCTCAATCAACGCTTTTCTTTCCGCTTCAGAAATATCCTCAATCAACCAACGTTGCGTTTCCGCATATTCCACATCCTTAGAAACCTGATCCAGACTACTGCGCACAGCCATATCAAACTGTTCCTTCCGGGTTTTCATCATTTCCTCAATATAACTGACCTGTAAATACAGTAAACTGAGGAATGAAAGCCCCATTACAATACCTAATATCCAAATTGTTGACTTCTTCATAGCAACAAAATTAACACTCCCTAATTAACACTCCTAATGCATTAACTTGATTTAACCGGAACTTCCCGGAAATTAACCGTATAGAGCCATTTAGGTTGTATTTTGATTACTACAACAATAAAACCCCTACTTTGGTTTGCAAATTTAATAAAAAATTAAATCTTTTCCTTGCGTTTTTCCATCTTTATTAATCATAGTTAAACAAAAACCGCCACCTTTTACTTAAAAAAGATGACGGTTTTAACAGTATTAAGAGAATTACACGTTATTCTTCTGTCTGCTTAGCTTCAAAATCCTTAATCAACTTATCCTGAACATCCGTCGGAACAAGCTCATAACTAGAGAACTTCATGATAAACGAAGCACGTCCGCCCGTGAGCGAGCTAAGAGCTGTAGAGTAAGACGACATTTCTTTCAGAGGTACTTTTGCAACCAGTTTCTCAAAGCCTTTCTCGCTACTCATACCCATAATCATGGCACGACGTCCCTGAAGGTCCCCCATCACATCGCCCATTCTGTCAGACGGCACAAATACTTCCACATCATAAATGGGTTCCAGAATTTTCGGACCGGCATTCTTGAAGGCTTCACTAAAGGCATTACGTCCGGCAAGCATAAAGGAGATTTCATTCGAATCTACCGGGTGCATCTTACCATCGTAAACAATAACGCGCACGTCACGAGCATACGAACCCGTCAACGGTCCTTGCTCCATACGAGACATGATACCTTTCATAATAGCAGGCAAGAAGCGGGCATCGATAGAACCACCGACGATACTGTTAACAAACACCAGTTTACCACCCCATTCCAATGGTATCTCTTCCGTGCCTCTCACGGTAATCTTAAATTCCTGTCCATTGAACTTATACGTTTCAGGCACAGGCATACCTTCTTTATAAGGTTCTACGATCAGGTGAACTTCACCAAACTGGCCGGCACCACCGGACTGTTTCTTATGACGATAGTCGGCACGGGCAGCCTTTGTAATCGTTTCACGATATGGAATCTTCGGTTCTTCATATTTTACCTGAAGTTTTTCGTTGTTTTCCAAACGCCATTTCAAGGTACGAAGATGGAATTCTCCCTGACCGTGTACCAAAGTCTGTTTCAGTTCTTTTGATTGCTCAATCACCCAGGTAGGATCTTCTTCGCGCATACGGTTCAGGATACTCATCATCTTTTCCACATCCGCTTCATTCACCGGCTTAATGGCACGGGTATATTTAGAGTTCGGATATTTGATAAAATTGAATTTGTAGTCACAATCCTTACCGTTCAGCGTATTACCGGTTTTCACGTCTTTCAGTTTCACGGCAGCACCGATATCACCGGCCTGCAATTCTTCCACCTTGACACGGTTACCACCGGCTACCACATAAATTTGCGCGATACGTTCCTTCGAACCACGGTCGGCATTCAGCAAATCGTCTCCCTCATGAACTTTACCGCTCATTACTTTAAAATAGGAAACTTCACCGATATGCGGTTCCACACTTGTCTTGAAGAAATAAAGAGATTCCGGTCCATTGGAGTCAGGAGCCACTTCTTTACCTTCCGTATTCTGTACCTTTGGCATTTCAGATACAAAAGGAACAACGTTTCCCAAGAATTCCATCAAGCGGCGAACGCCCATATCCTTACCTCCACAGACGCAGAATACAGGGAACATACCTCTGGCGATCAATCCCTTACGGATACCTTCACGCATTTCGTCTTCTGACAGGGAATCTTGCTCGAAGAATTTCTCCATCAGATTTTCATCATTCTCGGCAGCAGCTTCTACCAATGCTTTGTGCATTTCCATAGCCTTATCCATTTCTTCTGCCGGAATATCTTCGATTGCCGGAGCCCCTCCTTCGGGTTTCCACGAGTATTTCTTCATCAACAATACGTCGATCAGCGCATTAAAGCCCGGACCGGTAGCTATCGGATATTGGATGGGAACAACTTTAGAGCCGTATGCCTCTTTCAGCTGTTCGAGGATATTATCATAATCGCATTTTTCATTATCAAGCTGGTTGACTAGAAAAATAACAGGTTTATTCAGCTTTTCTGTATAACGGAAGTGATTTTGTGTACCGACTTCGACGCCGTATTGGCCATTGAGAAGGATAATTGCTGTGTCGGTCACATTTAGTGCAGTCACTGTGCTGCCTACGAAGTCGTCCGATCCCGGACAGTCAATAATATTAAGTTTTTTGTTATTCCATTCTACATGGAGAACGGTGGAGAAAACGGAGTAACCATACTCTTGTTCAACAGGGAAATAGTCGCTGACAGTATTTTTTGCGGCAACAGATCCGCGACGTTTTATAACACCACTCTCGAAAAGCATCGCTTCCACGAGAGTGGTTTTCCCAGAGCCAGAACTTCCCAACAAGGCAATGTTCTTGATTTCATTAGTCTGATATACTTTCATAATATATAAGATTTTAGTAATTACTCAGTATGTTTCTCACATACCATTAATTTTGTGATGCGCAAATTAGGGATTAATTGGGGGAAAAGCAATACTTATGGCAGTGTTACTAAACAATGTTATGTAACACATCTTTAACATGAACATTTTCGAAACGGGTTAAAAATTATTTTCGCATGGCTATAAACTAATTTCATAGTTGCAACGAGTAATCCGGCACGATGTTATTTTTAGTAGTTTTCCTTTCATACAATAGTTTCCCCGTTGCCTAATCAGTTTTCGTTTGACTTAAGTCAAGCGATAGTTTAACTTAAGTCATTCTATCGTTTGACTTAAGTCAAACGAAAACCCGGCTACAAGTTCGAATCTTATTTATAAAAGAAAAGATCTTAAATTCAGCATTGCAGGAAATTATCTTCTACTAATCGATGGGAAAATTATCTATTTAGCGTATTCCTGCCCCACTATAAATAATTTCCGTCAACAGCTTTTTTTTGATATATCTAATAATAGTCTTACTTTTACACCCACAAACCCAAACAGCATAACTATGGCAGGTATCTATCTTCATATTCCTTTTTGCAAAACGCGCTGCATCTACTGCGACTTCTACTCAACCACTCGCAGCGAACTCAAAACCCGTTATGTACAGGCTCTCTGCCGGGAGTTGACGATGCGTAAAGAATACCTGAAAGGAGAAGATATAGAAACTATTTATTTCGGTGGCGGAACCCCGTCTCAACTGGAAAAAGAGGATTTTGAACAGATATTTGATACCATCCGCGAGCACTACGGATTGAATCATTGTCAGGAAATCACTCTGGAAGCTAATCCGGATGATTTATCGCAGGAATATCTGGAAATGCTTTCCTCACTTCCTTTTAACCGCCTCAGCATGGGAATACAGACTTTTGATGACGCTACGCTCAAACTATTGAGACGCCGCCACAATGCCCGTACAGCCATCGAAGCAATTGACAGATGCCGGAAAGCCGGTTTCCAGAACATCAGTATCGACCTAATTTACGGATTGCCCGAAGAAACAAAAGAACGATGGGAAAACGATCTCCGTCAGGCTATCAGTCTGAATGTAGAACATATCTCCGCCTATCACTTGATTTATGAGGAAGATACACCTATATATAATATGTTAAAACAGCACCAGATATCCGAGGTAGACGAAGACTCCAGTTTAGAATTTTTCACATTACTGATAGAGCATTTGCAGAAAGCAGGATTTGAACACTATGAGATTTCCAATTTCTGCCGCCCCGGAAAATATTCCCGCCACAACACTTCCTATTGGAAAGGAATAGCTTATCTGGGATGCGGACCATCGGCACATTCTTTTGACGGAATGACACGGGAATGGAATGTGTCTTCAATCGACACCTATATAAAAGGTATAGAAGAAGACTGCCGTGCTTTCGAGACAGAGTATCTGGACCCAACCACCCGCTACAACGAATTTATTATCACTACCATACGTACCGTATGGGGAACACCTATAGAGAAACTGAAACAGATGTTCGGCAATGAAATGTGGGAGTATTGTCAAAAAATGGCTGCACCTTATCTGAAAAATGGTAAACTGGAGGAATACAACGGAGCTTTGCACCTGACGCGTGAAGGGATTTTTATTTCCGATAGCATAATGAGTGATTTACTTTGGGTAGACTAACCAAACAAACAAAAAGCCGATGACCAAATACCTACCAATGGCCACGAAAGAAATCGTAGAAGAGATTAGCCAAGATTTACATTTAATACTATCTTTGCAGCCAAAAAGCAGGCACTAACTATGTTTATCATTATTGGAATTATGCTGACAGGCATGCTTCTTGGCTACTTGTTACGCAGTAAAAGACTATCATGGATACACAAGATAATCACTCTCCTTATATGGATTCTTCTCTTTCTTCTCGGAATAGATGTAGGGGGTAATGAATCTATCATCAAAGGATTACACACTCTTGGGCTGGAAGCTGTTGTCATCACGGTAGCTGCGGTCATAGGAAGTACTCTATGCGCATGGGGGTTGTGGTACCTATTATATAGTAAAGGAAAGGAGACAAAAGCATGAAAGGTAGTTTGATTATTGTCTCTTTTTTCATTATCGGTACTCTTTGTGGAGTTTACCATCTTATCCCATACGACTTCACCGACAGTAAACTTAGTTACTATGCCCTCTGCGGACTCATGTTCTGCGTAGGTATCAGCATCGGTAACGATCCGAACACTCTGAAGAGTTTTCGGTCCCTGAATCCCCGGCTTGTATTTCTTCCTATCATGACAATACTCGGCACATTAGCAGGCTGCGCCATAGCGGGAGCTTTTATGAGCCAGCGAAGTCCTTTAGACTGTATGGCAGTTGGAGCCGGATTTGGTTATTACTCGCTCTCCAGCATATTTATCACCGAATACAAAGGTCCCGAATTGGGAACTATCGCATTACTTTCCAATATCATGCGTGAAATTATCGCTTTGCTGTGTGCACCCTTATTAGTGAAATATTTTGGAAAGCTAGCTCCTATTTCTGTTGGTGGAGCCACAACGATGGATACCACTCTTCCTATCATTACCCGATATTCGGGAAAGGAATTTGTAATCATTTCCATCTTCCATGGCTTTGTTGTCGATTTCAGCGTTCCGTTCCTAGTCACATTCCTTTGCTCAATATCATTTTAACAGCAATAAATCCCAAAATAGAGAAATACTCTACTATCGTTTTCGCACACGTATTACAAAAATGTTTCATAAAAAGGTATTTTTATATCAAAAAGCTGATCACCTCTTGACTTACATCAAGAAATCAGCCTAAAAAGAATCTTTTCCTTTTCTTTATTTTTATGCTATAAAACATATTCTTATATTTGCATAGGTAAAAAGAAAAAACTAAGCGCTTAGACAGTATTTTCAATAGGTATTAGATTTGTTTTTAGGAATAGTTTTTAGGTATAACAATTAAAAAAGTAGGTATTATGAAACGTTTAGGATTAACATTAGTGGCAGCACTCTGCCTTGCTGCTACAACATTTGCAGCCGGGAATCAGCCTACAACTGCAAAATGGGAAGGTAACATCAATGTAAGTAAACTAGGCAAATATTTAAAGTTAAACTCTGTTCAGAGCGAAGAAGTAGCCAATATTTGCGATTACTTCTCCGAACAGATGTCAAGAGCTACAACAGCGAAAAAAGATAAAGAAGCCAAATTGCGCAACGCTGTTTATGGCAACTTGAAACTGATGAGAAAGACTCTTAGTGCTGAACAGTACGCCAAGTATGCAGCATTGATGAATATCACTTTACAGAATAAAGGTATTGAACTGAATAAGTAAAATGATTAATATGTAAAAGAGAGAGAGGGTGGAAGCCGGTTGGCTTCCACTTTTTTTATACTATTATTTAATAGTCACCATCGTAGCCCCAAACCCATATTCCTGGAAAGAAGCATCCTGATAACGGCAATTACTATATTTCCGTTTCAATTCATCAATGACAGCCTTTCGAAGTACCCCATCCCCCTTGCCGTGAATAAAGACAATCTTCTGTTCACGCTTATTCTTATAAGTTTCCATCACTTCGCGAAACTTATCCAATTGATAATTCAGTATTTCAGCATTGCCCATCCCTTGAGTATCATCCAGCAAAGAATCGATATGAAGATCTATTTCAATAATTCCGCCCTTTCCACCATGAGTAGTATGGTTTGGTTTCACAATAGATTGTGACTTCGGTTTATCTACAGACTTCTTCTGCAACAAAGCCTTTTGAATCTCCTCCGCCGAAACATATACTTGTTTGGCAGGCATATCATCTTTCACAATGTCATAAATCAAAGCCGGTTCTTCAAAGAAATCAGAGTCGCTAAAGGTATGAAGCTTATAGAACTTCACGGTATCGATCCGTAACTCCACACTAACAGCCGGTTTGATAGCCGCAGGCTTACCGTCCTTGAAAGCGATCAACTGAACAGCCACCCGCTCCATGTCATTCAGTACATCTTTGGTGAACTCTTCCAACAGCAATTTTGTATTAGGCTCCACCAAACCGTGTGAACGGTTCTTCCATGCTTTTCCTTCTGCACTCAAATAAGTGTAATACAAATAATAATTGCTATCATTTACCAGATAAGTTTCAAAAGGAGTAGTCATCATCGCTTTTGCGTCTTCGGGCACATAAGCCAGAAATACATTCAAAGTATCTCCTCCACGCACTTCCGGCTGACGTTGAATAACAGGCATCTCCGGTTTTACCGGTTTAACAGGTTCTTCCGGTTTCGGCGCAGACGAACCGGGTTTACGCCTCATATTATAGTCATCTGTTTCAATCACGACACACTCGCGTATCGGCATTGGAATATCAAACCCATCTGCATCTTCCACCAACACAAAATCCTTTCCCTGGAATCCAGTTACGATTCCACCGCCTACCTCACTAAGAAAGCGTACTTTATCTCCTATTTTCATTATTGTATATCCAATTAAAATTCAAACTCAAAAAAACGAGTAACAAAGATAGAGATTTCTATGAAATTAAATGGAGATTCGGTTCTAAAAACAAACCGTCTACCTTTATTCCTCTTTTTATTGTAACTTTGCATACGAAATATCAAACAGATGATCTAAAATTCACCATTAACGACGAAAACCGATGAAAGAACTTATTAAAGTCATTGCTTTTGATGCAGACGATACCTTGTGGAGCAATGAACCTTTTTTCCAGGAAATAGAGAAACAATATACAGACCTATTAAAGCCTTATGGCACTTCTGAAGATATTTCAGCCGCTTTATTTCAAACAGAAATGAATAATCTGAAGTATCTCGGATATGGAGCCAAAGCTTTCACCATTTCTATGGTAGAGACAGCTTTGCATGTGAGTGGACAAAAGATTTCAGGAACAGACATCCAACATATTATTGAATTAGGCAAATCATTACTGAAAATGCCAATTGAACTATTGCCGGGAGTAAAAGAAACGCTTAAAGTATTGAAAGAGAAAGGAAAATACAAATTAGTAGTTGCCACTAAAGGAGACTTACTCGATCAGGAGAATAAGCTGGAACGTTCCGGATTAGCCTCTTATTTCGATCACATTGAAGTGATGTCCGATAAAACAGAGAAAGAATATCAACGAATGTTGAATATCTTACAGATTGCTCCTTCCGAATTTGTCATGATTGGCAATTCTCTGAAATCGGACATTCAACCTGTTCTATCGCTGGGAGGATATGGTATACATATTCCTTTTGAAGTGATGTGGAAACACGAAGTAGTAGACACATTCACACATGACCATCTGAAACAGGTGAAAAGATTTGATGAGTTGCTGCTTTTGTTTTAAATAAGTTCTGTTCTTTCTTCAGATAAGCTTCGAATCTGAAGAATGTGATAGCACATCATGTTCTATTTTTAAGATGATGAGTATAAATTGCATTCATAGGTTTCCTCTTCCAGCAGTTCTGTTATATAAAATAATGCAAGAATATACAGTTTCAGAGGAGTTTTTTTCAAAAAAACAATCGTTTTTTTGTAATCGGTTGGTAGATAAGACTTAAAGAGTAGAAAGTTCGGTAGCCGGTAGCGATTTGGTAGCTGTGCGGGTTTCGCTGCATTGCTTCGCTCTGCTCTTGGAACTGATGCAAATATAGGAATTTTGACCGAAAAAGGGAAATGTTTCGGGGATTTTTTATTTTTCGGGATTACCGGAAAAGCATAAAATCAGGAGGCGGTGCAAAAAACGAGGTTGCACCCGTGGTTTTACTCGAAGTGTAAAATGTTGATTTTCAGTGTGTATTTCTGTGGTGCAAGGTGCAGCTATATTTATATATATAGCTGCACCTTGCACCAGCCACACAGGGCTGTTTTGCGGCTTGCACCGATATTCTTTTAAGTTTCTGTAAATGAGTTGGTTTTGAGTTTTGGTGTTTGTTTCGGGGGAAAGGTGGGATGAACGGGATGTTCCGATAGGGCTTGGCGGCTTCGTGTTTGCCCTGCAAGGGCTTGGCAGGTGGGGTGGCTGGAATGTCGGGCTTAGGGCAGTCTTGGGGCTTTTATTCAATCCTTTGCCCTTTGCGGTCGATGTAATACCAATCATCGCTTTCCCAATAGTGGTATTCCCCATCCGAACCGGGAGCTTCTTCCAGTTCTCCCGTGTCGGTTACTTTCGCCTTCCCGTTCTCGAAAGGAAAGCCAAAAGCGAAGCGTGGTTCTACGAGGGTATTGCCATGCTCGTCCGCATATCCGATACGCCCTTTTTCATCGACGATGCGGTAAACGCCTTCCTGCACGGGGTCGTTGCCGTTGTCATACCGGTACGGGACATAGAGGCTTGCGGGATGGCTGTTGCCGGAGGATATGGCCGTGCAGCGGTCATGATAAAGGGTGAACAGCCGTATTTCAAGCAGGATGGCAAGGACTGCAAGCACCGTGCAGACAAGGAAACGGAGGCGATAGCGTTGCCGTACCGATACATGGAACGCCCCGTAATAGTCGTGCATCATGCGGTAACGCTCCTCGGTATAGATGCGCATATTCCTCCAGAGCAATACGGGGAACGGCAGTATCAGCGGGAAAAGCGTAAGGCGGTCGTCTGTTTCGTAAAGGAAGCGGACAGCCGGAGTGCCCAAGAACTGTAAAGCGATGGCGACAGGAAACAGGAGGCAGGCGAACTGGACCACACTGATGACCGCAAAACTACGATCCGGGAAGCCGTGCCGACAACTGCGCCACGCCCAATAAAAGAGGTGGTCGAAGAATCCGGGGAGCTTCGGCCGACTGGTTCTTTTATGTGGGGAGGCTTTCTTCATACGTTGCGGCTATATAGGTGCAAATAAAACGTATTTCTTCCAAACGGAAAAGATTTTTGCGGTGAAACTTTTTGAGTGATTGGACTTTTCACTATTTTTGCTTTGATGTATAACGGTTCGTCCGTAAGGTATGAATTTGGCTTTTTCTGTTATTGCTATGGAATGGTTCGATAAGATAAGCGAGTTTATGGAGGGTCTGCCGGAGTGGTTGCAGGCGCATCCGAGGTACGGCTACCTGATCGTGGCGGGAATCCTGCTGCTGTGGCTTGTGGGGATTGTCTGCGGATGGCGGTGGACGTACTCCCGTCCGGGAAGTTGGGAAGGGAATTTCTGGCTGGGTACGCTGGGTGAAAGGAGTTACCGTTTCTGGCTGGGGCTGATCGTTGCCGCCGCAACGGGATGCGCCCTGTTGCTGTTCTTCGTAACGGGATAAGCAAGCGGAAAACAAGGAAAGGAGGAAGCTATGTTCAAGGAACCGGCATACTGGATGTATTACTTCTGGAGCAAGAACAAATGTGCAAGGAAAGACAAGGCGGTTATCTCCAATGCCACGTGGACGATGGCAATCCTGTGGCTTCTTAACCTGATGGCTCTCCATCTTTTGTTCGAGGCATGGGGATGGGATATGCTGACGGGCTGGTTCTCTTCCCTGACGGACAAGGTGGAATGGAGCAGGTTCAACCCGGTTGCCTATCTGTTCGCCGCAGCGACGCTCGCTCCTTTTATCTGGATTGCCAGAAAGCTGTATTACCGTCCTGCGAAGCTGAAAGCGATGCAGGCGAAGTACGAGACAGTGGGCGAATACCGGAAATTGCTCGGTCAATGCCTGTTCTGGCTGTATGTTATCGGCAGTTTTGCATCGTTCTTCATTATAGCCGAACAAAAGAACCATTCCAAGGAGCAACCACTGATCGAAAGGTTGCAGGAGATACGGGACGGCAAATATCCCGTTGAAAAGACGCACTCACCAACCGGCGAATGACTTTCTTCCGGCTCCCCCTGCTTACTGTCATGCCGTTCTGCGGGTGGAACCGGTACAGCCTTTCTGTTTTTTCACGACTGAATATCCGAACCTATGGAGCAAAATCCGAATCTGTAATTCAAGGAAATATCGTGACCGATACGGGGTGTCGGCAGGACATCTATTGCAAACAATTTGTAATTTCGTGTAAGATTTGTATTATTTAATATCGTGTTGAAACAAAATGAAACAGAATCTTACACTAATTCTAATGAATGAAGCCGTCCGGGAGGGATGGCGGGAATGGATGGAAAAGGTACGCAGGGTATTGCCGCAAACGGATGCGGAGCGTCCGGTGACATGGATTGCGGCGGAACGGCTCGCACGGGAGAACGGACGGATGGTGCGGCTGGTGGAGCTGCTGCGGGAACACTGCCCCGTACTTTCGTGCCGGGTAAAGGAGGAAGCCGGGCTGCTGATACTGGTCGCCTATCACCGCCACGGAAGCTCGTCAGACTTCCTGCTGGAAACGGCGGAGGCGTATTTCCGGGAGAAGGACTGCAGAGGATTCCTGTTCCTCTGCCGGATGCAGGCAAGCATCAACGCCTACGACGAATACCCGCACCTGAACGTGCTCTGCAACCGTCTGGCGGGACTGCTGTTCCGCTTCCGCCGTGAACGGGCGTCCGAGTACCGCAAGGGCATACCGCCGATGTTCGGCAAGGCGGACTTGCAGGAGGTGGAAAAGTACCTGCCGCACCTGCGGGGCTGCTCGTTCCGGGAAGAAATCGCACTGGCTCTGCCCAAGGTGAAGAACGTGGAGGAACTGGCACGGGAATGCGCCATGTCGGTCAATACGCTGGGACGGCGTTTCAAGGAGGAGCTGAACACCACTCCGCACCGCTGGCTGACGGAACAGCGGAAAGCGCACGTAACCTCCCTGCTGGCGGACACGGACATGCCCCTTCAAGAGATTGCCGACGTGTGCGGCTTCGCCACTCCGAGCTACCTGTGGGACTTCTGCAAGAAGCACCTGAAGGCTACTCCTGCCGAAATCCGTGAAATCGCCCGGTGCGCCCGTACAGTTTAGCCTCCCTTTTCCAGCCCTGCCGTGAAAAACCGACCGTCCGGGGTCGATTGGCGGACAATCCGAATCCGGCGGTGAGGATTCAGAACGTCCGTTTCCCTGCCGTCCGCTAACTTTGCGCCCTTATAAACAACATGAAACAAGATTTATATGGAAGAATATTTTAACGGGCTGCTGAAGGAGGTGGATCAGCGCATGGCGACCACAGCCCCCGGCATGGACGGCAAGGAGGTGATAGGCGTCTGCCGTGAGATGGTCTCGTACCTGAAAGGCAAGAACCGGGAACTGAAGGAGTACGCCCTCGCCCATCCGTTCGCCGGGGACGCGAAGGAGATCCTCTACTTCAAGTATTACAAACCCGCCCTGACGGGCAGGCTGCTGTACTATTACCGGGTGTACCAGATAGAGAGCGGCTGCCCCGCCTGCCTGCGTGTCGCCGAACCGTACTACCGCAAGGCGATGGAGCGTGCCGAGCGGATGATGGAACGCTACCTGCCCTTTTACCAGTATTATCACAGCGGGGCGACGTACCGGGACAGCTACTATTTCCTGCGGGCGAAGGGCGAGCTAAGCCCCGAGAGCGGCAGCTTCGTGCTGGACGAGGAGGCGGAGTTCTCCACGGGCTACGACATACTGGCGGCACGGCTGATCTCGGTGGAGATGCTGCTGGTACACTTGAGCCGCCGGATGGAGCGTGCGGCGCAGGGGACGGAGACGGAAGCCGTGCCGGAGAAGGAACACCGCTGGACGAACACGAAGGTTGCCGCCATACTGCTCGTCTATGGCATACACGTGACGGGAAGCGTGGACGAGGGCAACGCCGAGATCGGCGAGCTGGCTGCGCTGTTCGAGAAGCATTTCCACGTGGATCTGGGCAACGTGTACCACGCTTTCGGCAGGCTGCGGGGGCAACAGAACCCGACGGCGTTCTTGGACGAGATGAAGGAGAGGCTGCTGAAAAAGATGCGGGACATGGATAGCCGGTAGCAAGTTGGCAACGGGGCGGCAGAGACGGCAGGACACGGGAAGGGAGCGTCCGAAGGGCTGGAAAGAGCCTTCCGGACGCTCTTTTTTACCCCGTCTCGGTCCTTTTTACCGCCCGGAACGGCGGCAAGGGCGAAAATGCGCCCCGAAAAAAAATCTTTGCCAAGGTGCTGGTATAGTGGCAGGAAAAACCGGCGAATCGGGCGACATTTGCGGCAGAAACCTAAAAATGAGTACGACAATGGAAATAATGACCATCGAGAGCAACGCCTACCGCCTGCTCGTGGAGAAGATCGAGAAGATAACCGCCTACGTGGAGGAATCCCGGAACCGGGAGGAAACGGAGCGCAAACGGAAAGAGGAAGCGGAAAGCCCTGTGACCAAGGGACGGAAAGCCGACCCGAAGTGGATGACGCACAAGGAGGTGTGCGAGGCGCTGGACATCAGCCACCGCACCCTGCAACGCTACCGCCAGAAGAACATCGTCCCCTATTCGATGATCGGGCGGCAGATACGCTATCCCCGGCAGGCTGTCGAGAGCCTGCGTGAGCGGTGGATGGTGGAGACGCCCGCCGCCAAGATCGACCGGATGATAGCGGAACATCCCCTGCATAACCGAAAAAACGGAAGCTATGGTAAGAAAGGAAGAAGTGCTGGCAAGAACCAGTAACGGGCTGGACGTGTTCCGCCACTACCTGCCCGTGAAGTGGCGGGTGGGCAGGAACTTCCTGAACCCGCTGTACGCCGACAGCAAGGCTTCGTGCAACGTGTATTACGACCGCCGGAGCGGTACGTACCGGATGAAGGACTTCGGCAACGGGGACTATTCGGGAGACTGCTTCTTCCTCGTGGCGAAGCTGAAAGGGCTGGACTGCCGGAACGCCGCCGACTTCGTGGAGGTGCTGCACACCATCGACCGGGAGCTGTGCCTCGGACTGGACGGGGACAGCCCGACCGACGGGACGGTGGGAACCGGGGGCTGTCGGAGATTGCGGCTCGTGCCGGGCGCAAGGGGCGGCGGTGCCGGGGAAGCCGGAACGGACACGGAAGAGGCGGCTGTGTCCGCCGACCGTCCCGAACCGAAGCCCTACCGGGCGGCGGAGAAGCCCTTCACCGAGGGGGAGCTTGTCTACTGGGGCGCATCGGGCATCACCGTGGAGGTGCTGCGCCGCTACGGGACGGTATCGCTCGCCGAGTACCGGGGCGAGACGAGGGAGGGCAAGGCGTTCGGCTTCAGTTCCACCCCGGCGGAACCGATGTTCGGGTACAGGGGGAAATGGGGCGTGAAGGTCTATCGCCCGATGTCGGAGGTGCGCTTCGTCTATGGCGGGCACACGGGCGACAACTACTGCTTCGGGCTGGAGCAACTGCCCTCGAAGGGCGACCTGCTCTTCCTCACGGGCGGCGAGAAGGACGTGCTGACGCTGGCGGCGCACGGCTTCCACGCCATCTGCTTCAACTCGGAGACCTCGGTCATCCCGGCGAAGACCGTGCGCAAGCTGGTCTATCGCTTCAAGCACATCGTGCTGCTGTACGACACGGACAAGACGGGGCTGGAATGCTCGGAGAAGCACCGTGCGCAACTGGCGGAGTACGGGGTGAAACGGCTGGTGCTGCCATTGTCGGGGACGAAGGCGGAGAAGGACGTGACGGACTACTTCAAAGCCGGGCACACGAGGGAGGAGCTGATGGGGCTGTTCCTGAAACTGCTCGACACGCTGTACGGGGACACGCTGGCGATGCTGAAATCGTGCGAGATCGACTATGACCACCCGCCCGAACAGGCGGTCGCCATCGTTACCGCCGGGGACGTGCCGTTAGGCTCGGAAGAGAACATCCTCTGCATCACGGGCGGTGAAGGGACGGGCAAGAGCAACTACACCGCCGCACTGGTCGCCGGGGCGATCATGGAACGGGAGACGGACGCCGATCTCTTGGGGGTGCGGGTGGAACCGAACCGCAAGGGGCGTGCGGTGCTGCTCTACGACACGGAACAGAGCGAGCAACAGCTCCACAAGAACACGGGGCGGCTGCTGCGCCGTGCCGGGCGTGAGCGGATGCCGGAGTATCTGCACGTGTACTGCCTGACGGGGATGTCGAGAAGCGAGCGGTTGACCGCCATCGTGCAGAGCATGGACCGGTACCACTACCTGCACGGGGGCATCCATCTGGTCGTCATCGACGGGGTGGCGGACCTGATCCGCTGCGCCAACGACGAGGCGGAGAGCGTGGCGCTGATTGACGAGATCTACCGGCTGGCGGGAATCTACCGCACGTGTATCGCCGCCGTGGTGCATTTCGTGCCGAACGGACTGAAGCTGCGGGGACACCTCGGCAGCGAGCTGCAACGCAAGTCCGCCGCCATCCTCTCCATCGAGAAGGACGAGAACCCGGAGGTGTCGGTGGTGAAGGCGTTGAAGGTCAGGGACGGCAGCCCGCTGGACATTCCGCTGATGCAGTTCAGATGGGACAAGCAAGCCGGGATGCCCGTCTATGTGGGCGAGAAGCCGAGGGCGGAGAAAGAGAAGCGCAAGGAGAAGGAGCTGGCGGAGATGGCACGGGAGGCGTTCGCCCGGCAGGAGAAGTACGGCTACATCGAACTGTGCGAGCTGATACAGGAGATGCTGGAAGTGAAGGAACGGACGGCGAAAGGCTACATCCGCTATATGCGGGAAAAGGAAATCATCGAAAAGGAGGGCGACTGCTATGTACACGGACAGGGAAGAGTTTGAGGGCTGGATGGAGCGCATCATGGAACGCTTCGACCGGACGGAGAAATTGCTGGAAAGGGTGCTGAAGAAGAACAACACGCTCGACGGCGAGGAGGTGCTGGACAACCAAGACCTGTGCCTGCTGCTGAAGGTGGGCATCCGCACGCTGCAACGCTACCGTGCCATCGGGGTGCTGCCGTACTTCACCATCAGCGGCAAGGTGTTCTACCGCACGAAGGACGTACACGAGTTCATCCGCACCCGTTTCGCCGACGTGGAGGAACGGGCTGCGAAACGCAAGGAGAAGGAAGCTAGGAAAGAGGAAAGGCGCAGGAAAAGGGGGCTGTTCCCGTGAGAATGACATTTTTCTGACGGTGCTTTTAGTGGATGAAGCCCTGCCGGATCGTGAGATTAGGCGGGGCTATTGTTTTGTTATTCGGGAAGTTTCCGTATCTTTGTTCGCACGAAGACAGAAGGCGGTGCTTTCGGGCACGCCCGCTGTCGTGACATAGAAGATTCATGCCCGGCTTGGAAACAGGCAGGGATTGATATACATATTGTACGTTCGCTGAACGTCTTGGAATAGAAAACTGGTAATTTTTGACAAACAGGACGGATGGTGTAATGCACATGCTGTATGCTTATACGGCGTGCGCTTACCTATTCTGTTTGTCGGGTATACCAGTGCCTCTATTCCGGAATAGCGTGAGTTCACGCTGTTCTTTTGGGTGCGAGGCGGACATAATCCTTAAAAACACATTGATATGAAACAGATTACCTTGCACGTGTACCAATCCATTGACGGTTGTCCGGTCAGATCGGACAAGTATTTCGATGCGGCGGTGGACGCCTCCGGCTGCGTGCTGATCGACGAAGAGACCTACCTGCGCATTTACCTGAACCATCTAGGCTGGCCGCTCACGGCAAAAGAGACTTTGGTCGTGACGGACGGCTGTATTGACCTGACGGAGAAGGAACGGGTGCGGTTTGTTACAGGGGATGCGGCAGCGGAACTGCGGGGAATAAAAGCGGACGGCGAAGGTACGGTAACGGCTTACGGAGCGGAAACCGGGGCTTTGCTCTTGGATAACGGGCTGGCGGACGAAATCGTGGTGATAACCGTGCCGGTGCTGGTCGGCGGCGGCGAGAAGGCACTGGAGTGCGGGCTGAACGACGGCAGGACGTGGATCGTGCGGTCGAGCAAGGTATTGGAGGACGGGAAAATCCGGACGGTGTACGGAAGGGTATGCCCATGAAATGCAAAAAGCCACTGAAAAGTGGCTTGGGTCATTCAGGAAAGGATGACGGGTTATAAAAAAACGACCCGCCGATTTGAGCATTATCAAGAGGCTTGGCAGGTTCTACTGGCGCAAAGATAACGAAAATATCCTGAATGGCAAAGAAATATTAAATTTAGGCAACGGTGTTGCCTATTTCCAAATATCCTCGCTTTCCCAATCGGACGGAAATCCCATCGCTGCCGTATCTATATTAGGATAGGCAGCCAACAAGGTTTTCAGCTTGTCCTTGAAACTGTTATTAGGCGATACGGTATAAAGGAAATAACGTATCATGCAGATACGGTAATACATCCTGCGCTTGTCTGTCCGGGAAGAGTCAATCCAACCGTATTTTGTCCTGCGTGGTTCCGTGGTGATGGTCGCCAGTTCCCTGTTCCATGTCCGACAATGGTGGCAACACATATTGCGCAAGCCAGCCAGAATGACAATCCATGAACTGAACACCGGGACTTGCAAACCGAAATGTTGGGCGACACGTTTTTTTATCACATTATCTTTCAGGTTCGTGTAAATCCTGCAAAGCAATCCTAACGGCAGAATTTCAGCAATCATCCATGCAGGCGGATAATCGTCCGTATAAGCGGAACGGAAATGGAGTATAAAGTCTTCCTTTGATTTTTTCAATTCCGCATCTATCGTGTCCTGTGTGTATCGGAAACTCTGCATATTGAAAAAATATGCAGGGTTGGTAATCCAAAACAAATCGTTAAAATATTCGCTGACCGCATTGGTTATGCAACTGCGGATAGCCACTTCTATCTTCTCTATCTCGTTAAAGAGCAACAACCTTAGTTTGCGGTCGAAACGATACATGTTCAACGCCTGCACGAAAGTTGCCCCCGGCTTGTACAGATGTTGTTCCTTTGGGAACTTCAACAACGGATAGAAGTAAGCACTTAGACGGAAATAACCGATATTGTAAATATATCCGGCGGCTTTTTCCTCGTCCGCTATTAACAAACCTCTATTCTTTAAAAGGACAATATGCTGTTGTGGGGAGTAGAATGTTTTGGTAAACAGTTGTTTCATAGGTGTATATAAAAAAACGACCCGCCTATTTGAGCATTGTTAAGAGGCTTGGCAGGTTCTATTGGTTGCAAATATAGAACTTATCTCTTAAACTACAAAATATATCCGGAAATAATTTTGTGATAAGTGCGACATTGCCGCACTTATTTACCTGTATTGCCGGGATTACGGGTACAAGACCTTGAAATCCCGAGGGCTGCCGCCGTCTGTCAAGCCGTCCTGCCGGAGCCGCCGGAGGGTCTCGGCTGCCGATCCGCTGCCGAAGTTGCGGACACAGTACAGGCGGGAGAAGCGGAAGCGGCGGAGGTGGACGAGCAGGTGCTCCACGGTGAAGACGCCCAGCTCCCGGCACGCCCGGACGATGCGCTGCGACAAGCCGAAGGTGTCGAGCGGGGTGTCGAGCAGGCGGCGGAGCCTGCCCGGTCTGCCGGGCTTGCCCCGCTGTTGCGCCACGTCCTCGTAGATGGTGGCGACCCGGTTGCGGCTGAACAGGGCGGCAAGGGATGCGCCGTCGATCATCAGGATGCCGTCGAAACGGGCGTAGGCGATGTGGTTGCCGTTCATCCAGAGGGTGATGCGCAGCTCGTCCGTGCCGCAGAGCCGGGCGGCTTCCGCCACGGTGATCCAACCGATGCCGTTCATCGCCTGCGCTCCTTTCCTTTGGGCTTGTCCGTGCGGGGCGGGAACCCGTACACGGTGCGGAAGTCCTTGTCGAAGGTGAGGTACGCATCGAAGGGCTTACCCTCCCTGCTCCTGAATCCTTTGATAAGGGATGTTTTGCCTTTGGTTACAAGGTCGGCAATCTGGCTGTCGGTGAGCTGCTTTTCCCCCTTGTTGCGGAAGACGGTCAGGGAGCAATCGACGTTGCTGCACTTGGCGACCTTCGGGTAAAGGAGGATGCGACCGGAACGGCACTTGGGGCACGGGATATGTCCGCCGTCCGCTACGGACACCTGCACTTGCAGGAGTTCTTCGGTAATCTGGGCGGCATAGACCTCGATGCCCTTGCGGAAGGTGTCGGGATTCATCTCCCCGCTCTCGATCTTGGCAAGGGCGGTCTCCCACTGCCCGGTCATCTCGACATCGGCGATGCGCTTGTCCTTCACTATCTGATACACGGCAAGCCCCTTGTCGGTCGGCACGAGGCTCTTCTTCTCCCGGCGCACGTAGTCACGGGCAAAGAGGGTCTCGATGATGGAGGCACGGGTGGCGGGCGTGCCGATACCGTTCCCTTTCAGGCTGTCCCGCAGCTCGTCGTCCCGCAACTCCCTGCCGCAATGCTCCATCGCCGAAAGGAGGCTGCTCTCGGTGTGCAGGGGACGGGGCTTGGTCTGTTTCTCCACGCACTCCGCCGATTGCAGGGGGAAAGACTCGCCGGGCTGCAAGGGCGGCAAAGCGGCTGTACCCTCGTCGTCCTCGTCCCGCTCGTTCCGCACGGCACGCCATCCGGCAGACCTGATGACCGTCCCCTTGGCGGTGAACACGCTGTTCCCCGCCGTGAAAGAGACGGTGGTAACGTCCTTGAGGCAACGGGCGGAGAAGGCTTCGAGCAGGCGGGCGGCTACCATGTCGTACACCGTGCGCTCGTCGGCGGACAGTTCGCCGGGCAGACACTCGGTGATGATGAGCGCATGGTGGTCGGTAACTTTCCCCACATCCACGCTGCGGCGGTTGAGCGAAGCTCCTTTCAGGGCGGCGGCATGGGCGGCGAAAGCCGGGTACCGCTCCAGCAGGGCGATGCGGTCGGGTATCTCGTCGAACACATCGTCCGAGAGGTAACGGGAGCCGGTACGGGGGTAGCTCAACACCTTCTTCTCGTAAAGCGACTGGGCGACGGAGAGGGTCTTGTCCGCCGAGAAGCCGTACCTGCCGTTCGCCTCTTTCTGCAAGGCGGTCAGGTCGTAGAGCAAGGGAGGCTCTTGGCTCACTTCCCTGCGCTGCACGTCGGAAACCTGCACCGTCCCCGTTGCGGTTACAGCGGCGAGGGCGGCGTTTGCCGCCGGAAGGGTTTCGTAACGCAATTCAGAGATGGCGGCGAAGGGCGTGCCGTCCTTTTCCGCCGTGACCTTCAGCAGGAAATAGGTCTGCGGGGTGAAATCCCTGTTCTCCAGATAACGGGAGCAGATCATCATCAAGGTGGGCGTCTGCACCCGTCCGAGGGAGTAGATGCCCTGCCCGGCGGCGATGCTGAGAGCTTGGGTGGCGTTCAGCCCTATCTCCCAGTCGGCGATGGCACGGGCTTCGGCGGCACGGTAGAGGTTGTCGTAGTCGCTGCCGGGCTTGAGGTTATCCAGCCCCTCCCGGATGGCACGGTCGGTCAGCGAGGAGATCCAGAGGCGCAGGCAGGGCTTGCGGCAGCCAAGGTAATTGTAGATGTACCGATGAATGGCTTCGCCCTCACGCCCGGCATCGGTCGCCACGACGATACGGTCGGAACGGTCGAAAACCTCCTTGATGACCTTCAACTGTTTGAGCACGCCGGGGTCGGGCTTGTATTCCTTGCCCTCCCGTATCTGGCGGGGGATGTACTTGAACTCCTGCGGCAGAATGGGCAGGTTCTCACGCCGGAAGCCCGTGTAGCCGTATGCTTCGGGCATGGCGAGCTGGACAAGATGGCCGAACGCCCAGGTAACGAGGTAGCCGTTACCTGAGAGGTAGCCATCGTGCCGCTCTTTTACCCCCAGCACGGCAGCCACGCTTGCCGCCACGCTCGGTTTTTCACATAAGATACAAACTGTCATGTCGTTAAAAATTTAATGGTTTGACAAAAGTTATCCCGCCGCTCGGACGGGATAACCGGGTAATTCATTTACAGAATGGCGGGGGAAATCAGCGGCGGACACCCCGGCTGCGCTTGGGCTTGTCGGGCTGCTCCTGCTTCTGTGCCTGTTTCCGGTCCTCTTTCTGCTCCTGCCTGCGCTCCTGTTGCTGTTTCTGCTCCCCGGTGGGGCGCTGCTGTGCGGATTGCAGGGCTTCTTTCAGGTTGCGGGTCGCCTCGACGGTCTTGCCCTCGGAATTGACCGCCACCTGCACCTCGTTCTCCACGGCGGGCTTGACACGCCCCTCTTCGAGCGCCGCCTTGTAGTCCTTGGGGAACATGAAGGCGGGCTTCTCGCCGGGCTTCCATGTGATGTAGCCTTGGTAGGCTTTTCCTTTCTTGTCCACCAAGCCGGAGACCTTGACCGTTCCCCCGGCTTCGAGTTCGAGGCGGGACTTCTCGGTAAGCTCCTGCTTGCGGAAGGTCTTCGGCACCTCCTGATTGGCGGTCTGTTTCAGGTTCGCCTTGTACGCATCCATCGCCAGCCTGCCCCGGTCGCCGAAGAGAAATTCGAGCTGCATCTTGGCTGCGCTGAACTGCACGGGAGCCGGATAAACCTTGGGTTGCTCCCCCTCCTTGGCTCTGGAAAGGAACTGGCAGACCACCGCCTCGCCCTGTTTGAGCCGGGCTATCTCGTCCGGGGTAAAGGTATGCCCGTTCTTCTCCGCCGGGATATTGACCTTGGAGAGCGGGAAGGCGACCAGCTCGTTGGTCTTGAGATTGCGGCTGACAAGGGCTTCGACCTGCTCGCCCGCCCGGTTGGTGACAGTCGCCGGGTGTCCCATGTTGCCCGTCTGCCGGAGCACCTGCCTGTCGGAGTCGGTGATGTCGTAGCCGAAGAACTGCTTCTGCATCTTCTCCGGGTTGAGGATGCCGTGGCTGCACACGGTCAGCCTGCCGTCCGTGCCGGGCTTGAGCGAGAGCTGGCTGTCGTTGCTGTGCGAGATGCCGTCGAAGTGGAAATGCACCCGGACGGTCTTGTCGGTCTGGAAGCCCCGGAGCATCTGGTCGAGCATCCCGTTGCCTTCGATCTGCTCCCGCTGCACGCCGAGGGCGGCGAGGCTGTTCCAGTCGATGTCCTCCGGGCGGTACTTGTACTGCGGGTTCTGTTCGGTCTGCCCGGCGGACTGCTGCGGCGCACTCTCCGGCTGTTGCTGCTGCCCGGCTTGGGTCTGCTGCTGCGCCTGCACGGGCGGCTGCACCTCGTACTGCGCAACGAGCGGCTCGCCCGTCTTGACGGACTGGCTCTCCCGTTGCCGGAAATCGGCGGCTACCCGCTGCACCTCCTCTTCCGGCACACGGAAGAAGTGGAAGCGGGTCGGATCTTTCAACTGGTTCCAGAGGTTGGAAAAGAAATTTGAAAACATATCGCCGTGGCGATCCACCCGCAGGAGGTCGTTGTTGTCCTCCAGTGGGTTCTTGGTCTGTAACTCGCCGTCTTTTACTCCGCTGACGGCTTGGAGCGTGCCTTTCTCGTCCATGACGAGCAGGATGTCCATCAACTGCTGGCTGCTGTCCGGTCGTTCGTCCATAATCTAATGTTTTTAAATGGTGAATACTATTGGTTCTCAAACGAAACCGGGCGTAAATATAGAGGGAGAAACACGGGGAACGTGCGAGTCCGGGGCGGGCTGTCCGCACTTGTCGTCCGGTTCGCAGGTTTGTCGCAGCCCTTTCCTGTGAAAAATACCAAAAAATCATGCCCCGCACGCATTTTTCTCCTCCGGGAAACGGCGATAATTCGTTGTTTTCTCTATATTTGTAAAATATGGGTAATGAGGGACACGGTCTGTCATTGCCACCCATGCGATGCGTATGAAAGTCTATCAGAGCAAACCGAGAATAACGCTTTCACCTGCCATCCGTGACGGGCAGAAATACGTGGAAGTGGAGTTCGACGAGGACGATGCCATCCGGCTGTCGCTGTCGAAAGAGAAGGGCGTGCGGTTCGAGGGGGACAGAGCCTACCTGCCGGAAGAAGGCTTCGACCTGTCCGGCTTTTTCGACCGCCATGTGGAAACGGCGTATATCAATTACTCCGCCCTGAAAAACACCTTGCCCAAGAAAAACGGGAAAACCAGCCCCGCCATCCCGCCCGGCTATGCCGAAACGCTGCGACAACTGCGATACAGCGAGCATACCGTCCGTGCGTACACCACTTACTTCAAGGAGTTCCAGCAATACTTTGCGGGAAGAAACCTCCGCTACATCCGACCGGAAGAAATCAACGCCTACATCGTGCACCTGATTGACACACGGGGGATCTCGTCGTGCCAACAGAACCTGCGCATCAACTCGATCAAGTTTTATTTCGAGAAGGTGCTGGGATTGGAACGGAAATGTTACGAGGTAAAGCGAGCCAAACGGGAACGGACGCTGCCCGACGTGCTGAGCAAGGAGGAGATAAAATCCATCCTTGACGCAACCGGTCCGGACATCCGGCTGTTCTGCATGTTCTCGCTGCTCTACTCCGCCGGGTTGAGAATCAGCGAGCTGCTGGACTTGAAGCCCCACGACATCAACGTGAGCCGTTCGCTGATACGGGTACGGCAGGGCAAAGGGAGGAAAGACCGCTACACGCTGCTGTCGAAGCCCCTTGTCAGGAAAGCTGACCGAGTACACCAAGCTATACAAGCCGCAGGAATGGCTGTTCGAGCGGTACAAGGGTGAGCCGTTTACGGAGAGCATCGTGTCGAAGAAGCTGAAAGAGGCGGCGAAGGAAGCCGGAATCACCAAGCGGGTGTACCCCCACCTGTTGCGGCACTCGTTCGCCACGCATCTGATCGAGCAAGGCACGGACTTGAAAATCGTGAAAGAGCTGTTGGGGCACAACCAACTGAAAACGACAGAAATGTACGTGCATATAGCCGACACTTTCAAGAGCAGCATCCGCACTCCATTGGATGATATTCTTGAAAGTGATAACGAGATAGTTAAATAAGAAAATAACAGCGAAAACCGCTGATAATTACATGTTACTAACAAGGAAAAAATAATATGTGTCAATACAAATCAATATGCAATCCTATAATAGAGCTTACAACACTTTTACAGAGTTGTGGCTTCACAATAGAAAAACAAGAACTTAAAGATTGGCATTTCAATGAGTTTGAGATTGTGATGAAAGGAAAGAAATTACAACTTCCAATGATAGATATAGAAGGTATAGAACAACATAGCGACAATATATATTGTTGCAAATGTCATTGGTCTGTTGTAAAACTAATAATGAATTGACACAATAAAATGTTAGTAACAAGCGGCTTAACCTCCCCTGAAAGGTCGGTTAGCCACCAAACATTATCGGCTCAATAAAATGTTCAATTTTTAATTGGAAGAAAAATGAATACTAAAACAAATGATTTAAAAGAAGTTATCAAAAGATGGATTGTCAATATTGATAAAACAGAAGAATTGCCTTCTGATATTGTGGCTTTGAGCTTTAATCTTTATGAACCTTATGGCTTAGAAATGGTCGGTTCTACTTGGTTTGATGAAAAGGATGAAGATTGGGCATGTGATGAAAGTTTTGAACCAACTCAAAGAAGTTGTCCTAATTTTGAAATTTCAGACAAACTAAAATGGGAAGAAGTGTTAGAAATAGTTGTAGCTATTCTTAAAGACTTACTCAATGAACTTGCTGACTTAAATATTTTTAGAGTAGAACATATCGCAGTTGGATTTGTAGATGGTGATTTGATTATCATTAAATAATCAATATGCCGATAACACGCACCGCAATCGCCTAAACGGTGATTAGCTGCCGAACATTAGTCATGTACTATAAAACAGAAATGAAGATAATAAAACTATATAAGGTGATTAGTTCTGATGAAGTCATATTATTTGATATGGATTTCATTAGAAAACTGTTAACTACCTACGATAATTATGTTTCAGCTACATGGTTAAATGAATCCGTAAGTCATATCGAAATCAATTATTCGGGTAGAGCGTGGAAAACAATAAATAGTTTCTTCCATTATTTATCACAACACAATAAGGAGATTGTTGATTTATCCGCAGCTTCTAAAAACGAAAGCACTTCTTTGTTTTATACTAATGAATTGCTTAATCAAATCAAACCGGAGTGCTGTGGATTGATAGAACTGATAATTGAAACAAACAATCAGAATATGGAAAATTTATATTCATTGATAAAAAGCATTTATGATTTTTATCATTTTGATTATGGATATTGTTTTAATCTAAAGAAAAATCAAGATTTGTTTTCTGAAGTAATAGATAAAAAATCTTTTATCACTTCTTTATTTTCTGTTACAAGACGAGTCACTTCGGTGCAAATTGAAGCAACTAAGCGAAGAAGGGAGGTTTTGTTACAAGTTAAACAAGGTGTTATCCCGCAGATTTATGAGATAAATATATGGAATAATAAACAGTTAGAACAAGCAATAAAAGAAAAGTTGTTTATCAACAAAACGAGAAAATTGAATAATAATTTAAATATAGTTGAATGTCGGACATGACTAACAAACAGCAATCCGACTGAAAAGCGGAACGCTGCCGAACATTATGTGCCACAAAAAAAGAAAATGAGAATATGAAACAAGAATTTGAAGGTTTTGATTTTACAAACTTTTGGGATGATAATTACTATGCCCGCAAGGAGTATATCAGTGATGCCCCAACTGATGAATTGATAGCTGATGTAGAGAAAGAATTAGGATACAAGTTGCCAGCTTCCTATATATGGCTGATGAAGCAGCATAATGGAGGCATCCCTTTCAATACATGCTTCCCTACTGATTCACCCACAAATTGGGCTGAAGACCATATTGCTATAACTGGCATTTACGGTATAGGTAGGGAAAAGGACTATTCACTATGTGGAGAAATTGGCAGTCAGTTTATGATTGATGAATGGGGATATCCGGAAATAGGTGTGGCTATTTGTGACTGTCCGAGTGCTGGGCATGATATGATTTTCTTGGATTATCGAGAATGTGGTCCATTCGGAGAACCAAAAGTTGTGCATATCGATCAGGAATCAGATTTCAAAATAACTACATTAGCAGAAAATTTTGAGGATTTTATACGAGGGCTTGAAAATGCTGAGAAATATGAGGAATAGTAAAGTAAGGCACATAACAAGCGGATGAATCTCCCTAACGGTCGATTATCTGCCGGACATTATCGGTCAAAATTTCAAATTGCAAATATGGATAATAAACTTCAATCATTCACAAAAGTCTTATTAAAAGAACAATATGATGAGTTTCTGAAAATGATTCAGTTGTTCAATGTAGATAAGAGAACCTTTATCCTCAAACATAGGAAAATGTTTGAAAAAGGATGGTACGATATAGACTCTGATGATAATGAATTAAGTGAAGTGGATATTATGCTTTGTTTTGCTATAACTTCTCGTAGAATGGCAGTTATTGATTGGAGTGGTGAGGAATATCCCGGGCAGGTTAAGCGATCCATTACGATGATGTTGAAACATTATGGAATAGAACATTTCTTATGGAACACTAAGAAATTTGAGGCGTCTTTGGATTGGGAGAAAATTCACCGTGGGGATTATTTGCCTTTGTTATTTCGAGATATGAATATGCAACTTAACAAAGACGGATATGCCATTGTATTTTGTGACACAAAATCAGATTGCTTTCGCTATGCAATATTACCAATTTCCGAGTTCGTTCAATTTGAAAATACAGAATTAGGGGATTATCTGACTATCATTAGTCCTAAAATCTACAATATATATCTTGTCGATAAAGGAAATGAATTTCCTAAAATTATGCTGTATTTAAAAAAGAAATTTTCTGTTCCATTGAGTGAAATTAAGGAATTTTGTTCAAAAGATAAAATTCTACTTGGAATAGGAAACTCTATAATCGTGGATGAATACCGAAAAGAAATTGAAAAACTTGGAGGAAAGATTGAAGTAGAAGAAAATAGACCGATAACAAACAGCAAACCGACTGAATAAGCGGAACGCTGCCAAACATTATCGGTAAATCCAAGAATTAAAGGTATGGAGATATATGATATAAATACAATTTACAGTCAGTATAAGGAATTTATCAATTCTAACTATATAGATTTGAAAGATGAAGTAGAAATGATAGTTAGACGGAGAGGGCTATCTTCTATAATGAATGATTCCAAGTGGCTAAAATTACAAACCGCTATTCTGTCTATTTCGAAATTTGAACCCATATATGGTGTTCAACTTTTGACTGATGAGATTGAACATTCTCCCGTATTTGAAGTACCGACGCTTCCGATTTATGGAGATTGGGAACTTATATATGAAAATTGGGAATACGCCCCGCCACCATTCTTTAATATTGAATGGATGGCAATACAGCCTTTGAATAAAATTCACAAAGGAAGATTAATAAATCCCGAAATCATAGATAAATCAAATATATTGGTAGAAATTCTTTATAAGTATCATATACCATTTGAGAAGGAAGATGAACATACGTTTGTAATCTACGGGTATAAATGATGAATAAACCGATAACAAACAGCAAACCGACTGAACAAGCGGAACGCTGCCAAACATTATCTGCCAGAATAAAATAACAATAAAAAAGAAAAAACAATGATTAGGTATATTGAGAAAGGCGACATATTCCGCATTGAGGGTGTAAGTAGTTATGCGCACGGATGTAATTGCGCCGGTGCAATGGGTAAAGGCATTGCCGTGCAGTTCAAAGACAAATATCCAGATATGTATCTTGAATATAAGCTATTGTGCAAAGAAAACAAGTTTTGCCCCGGAGATGTATTTGATTATGATTATGGCAACGGGCATATATATAATCTTGGCACTCAAGCAACGTGGCGAACACGAGCTAAAATAGAGTATATCGAAAAGGCACTGATACAGATGCTTGAGTTAGCCAGTGGTGATAATGTAACGGCAATAGCCTTACCTGCAATCGGTGCTGGATTAGGAGGATTAAAATGGGATGATGTAAAAGCTGTTTTGAACAAAGTTTCAAACGATTATCCTAACGTTGATTTGTATGTAGTTGAAACTTATCAAAGTGAATAGTGGCAGATAACAAGCGGCTCAATCTCCCCAGAAAGGTCGATTATCCGCCGGACATTAGCAACCCCAAATAGATGGAAATGATTGAAGAAACTATAAGAACTGAATTTGAAGCATTGAAAAATGACTTTGAAACCATAAGACAACAAATAGAAAACGATGTTGTCAGAACTGAGTTGTATAAGGGCGAGTTTTATGAACTTACTCCATATTCCTATCAGCGTAATGGTTGCAAACAAGGAAAACCTGTAAAGCGTCCTGATACAATAAAAAGCACCAAAAATCTTTGTATCTACGGATTTAATAATCAAAATCAAATCGTAGAAGTTAAGGTCGGTTGTTCTATTGAAGATCAGTTTTATCACACCTTCTTATATTATACAGACAATCTTGTGAAAAGTATTCTATATGATAATGGAAAACATTTGATGAATGTATGCCATTACTTTTTCGAGGACGGAAAGTTGAAACGGTCACAGTTATGTGGTAAGTATGGTAGCCGTGAAGAAAATTATATCTATAAAGAAAATGCTTTGACACATATTGAAGTAAAACAATATGATATTGAGGGTAATAGTGGTAGTGATTTAATTCATATATTCCAATATCAAGACGATGGGGCTTTAGAAAGTATTACCAAATCATTTCCAAATGGATATTCTGAAATAATCTATAAGACGATAAGAAGTTGCTAACAAGTGGCTTAACCTCCCCTGAAAAGGTTGGTTAGCCACCAGACATTAGCTACCATGCAAATTGAATTAAAATGAGAAAGTATAAGTACACCAAAGAAACATTAGATGTCGCACTGGAAGAACTACAATCTGAAAATGTAGTGCAACGAAAAAAATATGTGAAATTTATATCTATGGCATCCCGTAGCGAGTTGTTCGGAAAGACCTGTGACACATTAAGTGTGCAAACTTGGTTTTTATCTTCGGATAACCGAGAAAAGTTAATTCGGGTTTTACATCAAGAAACAGAAGAAAAGTTACTTTGGGAGTATTTATTAATATTGCTTATGGTGTGTGAAAGATATATAGATCACGGCTGTTATGCTAAAGATTTTGCAAAAGAATCCTCTTGTGTGGAATTTAAGCAACGAGCTTATGAGATTGCAAAACAATATGCACATCATTCAAGTACGATAGTCCGTCAAATGTCAGGTTCTATAATGGGATATATGGGGGATAATGATGTATGGGACATATTCTGTAATGTAATGTTAAAGAAAAGAGATCTGCTTACTATAAGTCACATTACAATGGGGATAAGAAGGCATTGCACCGGAGTTGCTAACGGCAACAATCATTTCTTTGGTGGTACTATGACAGACAATCAACGAATGGATATTCTAAACAGTTTGCGTTTAGTCTATCAGAAATCCTCAAACAAAAGCATTAAAGGAATGTGTTTGAGAACTATTGAAGAATTGGAAAATACAAAAGAGGTAGCTAACAAAGCGTGATAACACCTAACGGTGTTCCCCGCTTAGCCATTATCTGCATAGAAAAAAATGAAAAGAATTGAAGAAATAAAAAAACAATTGGTTAAAAGGGCAACTGGTTTTATAACCGGGGGATTTAGACCTACAAATTCCAACACAGAAAGTTGGATTGGTCAAGTGTATCTATATAGAGAAAGTGAAGATATACCGATAGATGACAATGGTAAAGCAATGTTGCCATTATTACAAATATGTCTTGAAGAGTTGCCCTATATTCCTGATACACTTAAAGGGTCGAAAGTATTGACTGTTTTTGTGTCTGAAAATATGCCCGGCAGACTGGCATATAACGGAGATGATTGGGTTATTCGTGAATACAAAGAAGAAGATGTGTTGGTTGTTAAGGATATATACATGCAATCATCGTTACGCATAAAGCCCTATCCGCTGAAAAGCCAACTAATTACTGAAGATTATCCTATATGGGATAGTGGCGACATTCCAATGGATATAGAAGATGAGTTGGTGGAAATGGAAGATTCCGGGGAAATCACCGACTATTATGACTATACGGATTGTTTTGCCGGGCATAAAATAGGCGGTTATCCTAATTATATACAGTCAGGTATAGATTTCGGTGATGGATATGAATTTATGATTCAGATAGCTTCAGATGAAAAAGCGAACCTTAATATCATAGATAGCGGAAATTTCTATTTGGCAAAAAACAGTCAAACTGGAGATTGGAGGCTTTATTGTGATTTTTATTAGTAAATGCAGATAACAAGCGAATCAATCTCCCAAAAGGTCGATTATTCACCGAACATTATAAACTCAATAGATGAATAATAAAGAAATTTATATAAAACTGGAAAAAGCAGTTGGCGATAACAACGTGCAGGAAGTGTCGAATATACTCGACCAACATTCAGATCTGGATTTGAATGATGAGAATTTATATACGCTTCATCCACCTTTATGCCGAGCTGCAAAGAAAGGTTTTTATGAAATTTGCAAGACTTTAATTCAATATGGAGCCGATGTAAATTGTATTAAAGATAGATTATTTTCTCCTTTATGGGGTGCTTCGTCTGGAAACCATTTAGAAATAGTCAAACTATTGATAGAAAATGGTGCAGATATAAATGCTTATGAAAGTTCTACAACAGCAGCTTTGAATGAAGTAGCCGCTAAAGGGCATTTTGAGATTGTTCGCTATCTTATAGAGAAAGGTGCGGATATAAATAGGCTTACTACAACTCTACTTTTTTCTCCTCTTGATTGGTCTATTAGTAGTGGACATAACGAAATAAGCCTTTTTCTGAAGGAAAAGGGTGCGTTGTCCAATATCAACCACGATTATGTATGGTCTGAAGTAGGTGGTGGCATATCCCAACATATAGACTGGAATATTGGCAGAGTTATTCCTAACAAATTCAATGAAATGGAAAATGGTGTATTCAATAGGCTTGCGGTTGTTAATAGAGGCAACAATTCGTTATTGTTCAGTGTAGGAAATTTCCAATATACCCAGCCTTATGTGGAGTTTGTTATTGTGCTTCCGTTTGGCTGGAATCCATACTCTAAAATGGAGAAGACACAGTTCCCTTATATGGTAATGAAAGAATTGACGAACCAAGTCCGTAACGGAAGAACATTCTCTGATGGAGATTTTATATCCAAAACAGAGAAAGGGTTCAACGCAATCTCTTGGTCGGAGAAATTGGCTGGATTCTATGTCGTAGATTATAACTACTCTGATACAGCGAATCAATATGATAACAAAGAGGATATGGTTACTCTTTATACGCTTATTCCTGTAAAAGCTACTAAAAAGGGATATAGCGAACACTCTTTAGAAAAATTGAAGTCTAAGAAATGGAAAGCGATTGAATTGAGTTTATAACAAGCGGATTAATCTTCTAAAAACTCGATTATCCGCCGGACATTACTAACTTGCAAGAAATATGGTAAATCGAATAGAAATTGAAAGACTACTTCAAAGTAAAGAATTGAAGGAACTATGGCAAACAATTCAACAAGAGTTGCCACAACTTTATTTTTGTAAAGAAAATGACTCTTGGGAGGAAGCACGAATTGATAACCTTGAAGATTACATCTCCGAATGTAATACTTTGCTCTGTAAGTGTAACTTTCAAGAATTATCAATAAAAGATTTATATACTTATCTTTTATCGGATAGTTTTAGGGCTTTTTGCAAATACGTGCTTTTAGAGTGGGAAAACGAAGAAATTGTTATAGATGAGTCGGAGCGAGATTATATATTAAATGAACTTGAAATCTCGGAAGACGAATATAAGCAGCGTTGTAAAACGCATGATTATCTTGATGTTGCAAATTGTTTAATAGATTATTATTTACTGAATAAGCATCCGGATATTTTACTTGAATATTATAAAATGCAAGGATATAAAGAATCGGAACAAATATTCAAAAATAAAATTAATCTATATTCAATGTGTAAAAGTTAGTAACAAACAGCCCTACCGCTTAAAGCGGAACGCTGCCAGACATTACCGATAAGAATGAATACGAAAGAACTTATTAGAAAATTGGAGCAAATGACAGAGCTATCGGAAAGTAGGAATGAGTTTTATAAGAAACTAATACATTCCTTCCAGAATGATGCTGATCCACAAATCTATGATAAGATATATTCTAATCTTTGCGGATTATTAGCGCATGGAGATTTGAATAATAAAGAATATGACTTACTGAAAGAAGTTTTATATGAATTAGAAAGGATATAAGAATTAAAAGAATGTATCAGTAACATGCACCTCAATCGCCCATAAAGGTCGATTAGCTGCCAGACATTATTGATTAAAACAAAGAAGTATGATAATAGGAGATCCATATAAATTTGCATTTTGGGTTGACATTGTTCCAAGTTGGAATGATGATTCAGCGTGGATAAACGGAATATTCTGTATGTTAGTAAATGGTAAAATATATCCATGTGTTGATACATCAACCTTAAATAGTGAACTACCCTCCCTGTTATATGATTTTCAACATCATATATGTTTAAGCAATAATGAAACCCTGTTTTGCACAACACCTCTTAATGCAATAAAGTATTTGTTGTCAATAACATACCCAGACAGTGGAGATAATGATTATAGTTATAAGTTCATGACTTCCACGCTGGAAGATAATGGAGTATATGCGTTTGTTGTAGCCCATGACGACAACGTGCGCATACTTATTACGAAGGCATCAGATGATAAAGGGATTTTTGAAGTTAATGAAACGGGAATTAATGAAGTGATAATATCTAAATCAACCTTATGTGTTATGGTTAACGAACTGGATTCCTATTATCATAAAATAATCAATAACAAACAGCAAACCGACTGAACAAGCGGAACGCTGCCAGACATTAGCATCAACAAAATTAAAATATGAATGCAAAACAGATTCAATTATATTGTATAAAAGAAGATTATTATCTTTTGGACAAATATTTTAGAGAGAAACAGATATTTATATCAGCAATGCCATTGTCTGGATTTGATTTGAGACCCATACAAATTAGTGATTTTGATGAAAATGATTGGAATAGAGTAATTGTGTACAAAGAAAAACATTCGGTAGAAATTGAAGAAATAGAATCTGTTGTGTCATTTAAAAAGATATTTACACCTAATTTTATGATTAGTGATATATTGACTTTTGATAGAGCATATATAGATGTGGCAAATAAAAAAATTGTAG
Organism: Bacteroides sp. NSJ-39; assembly: GCF_014287315.1. Lineage (NCBI taxonomy): Bacteria > Pseudomonadati > Bacteroidota > Bacteroidia > Bacteroidales > Bacteroidaceae > Bacteroides > Bacteroides sp. NSJ-39. Next base: position 134,978 of record NZ_JACOOB010000013.1, read on the forward strand.
GAGGTAATATATCTGGAATTACTAAATATTTAACAGATGGAGTATTACTTTCTAAGAGTAATGAATTTTTAAAATGGCAAAATGCTTTTTATCTTTGGATAAAGAGAAATTTTATAGCAATAAAAATAGACAAGATTCATAATGTTTATGTATCTGAAAGAGTACGACAGATGATAGATGATGGATATATTTTAGAGTAACTTGGATTGTTGAGAAAATATAGACGATAACAAGCGGCTTATCCTCCCCTGAAAAGGTCGGTTAGCCACCGGACATTAGCATCAAATAGAAAGGAAATGAAAACGATAAAAGAATTACTTGATATAGTTATTACTTTGGAAGATAATCCTCAAACAAGTAAGGTTATCGACTTTCACAAGGGTGTGCCGACTCTTGAAAGTGGTGTTTATAGAAAAGACTCTCCTATGTTGAAAGTCAGGTATGAGTTATTCGGTAAATGGCTAAATGCCACACATGGAGATTGGCTTGATACGGAAGAAATGGAAAGTTTTTGGAGTGAAGGTGCAGATGATGAACGGTTGGCTGGAATTGTTCGAAATGTAAAAGCCTCAATGGGTAATTGGGAAGATCATGCAACCGGGTTATTTGCACTTAACAGAGTTTCTATTTTTGCCGCAAGTGATAACAGTTATGAAATGATTTGTCTAATCTGGTTTGACGGTACGGAAGAACCGGAATTATGGGTGTATGATTGTAATGGCGAAAGTCGATATAAAGACTTGGCTTCCTATTTGCAAGCATATATAGATGATGATGTTTCGGCTTCTGCCGTGAAATGGAAATTAGCCGATATGTAAGTAGTCCCAGAGATAGAACCGATGCTTATTCTCCTGCCGTTTCATCATGCCCAATGTATAAATCCGAGGTGAAACATCAGTGCGACATTCACCACGGTCAGGGCGATAGCGATAAGGACTATTTTGGCGAGCTTCCTGCCGGGATGTTTCATCTTTCCGTAATATTCACGAAGTGCTTCACGCCGCCCGGCTGTGTAGCGGAGCTGGCAAAACAAGTCGGGAAGAAAGCAAAGAATCATCACTATGGCAAAAGCAACAATCCAACTGAAATAGCGAAACATCAATGGTGTTCCAAGCGGTACGAGTATGGCAAAGAGCCAGCAAAAGAACAACAGCATACGCCCGTTAAGGTTGGTATGCTCCCTTTCGTGCCATATCTCGGCTACATACCACATATAGTCGATGAAGCAGATCCGGTATTTGCGATTGTCCTTATCCATCTTGTTACAAAAATAATGTTTTCTACCCACTTAACCATTACTTCATACCGAAAAACACCATACCCAATAAAAAGGACCTCGCCGGCTTGTTCTTGCCGACGGGGTATTTTTATCCTCACTTGTCCTTAATCAGATGCGACAGCTCCGGGTCTGCCTTGATGCGCCCGATCTCGTCGGCGACAATCTGCCTGACCTCGCTCTTGATGCGGTAGTAGTTGGCATCAATCTGCTGCTGCATGGTGTCGTTGCCGTCCTTGTCGGTGAAGTCGATGATCTGCGGTATCTTCACGTAGCGGGCGGTCTCCCGTCTGACCTTCTCGTTGTCCACGACAATCTCGGCATGGAAAATCTTCTGCTCGATACGCTCGTCGAAATTGTCGGCTACCGCCCCGACGAACATGCCCTGCGTGAGGTTGGAAATCTTGCTTGCCGGAATAAGGCTGTCCATCTGGGTGTTGATGGAGACGGAGGTCTCGTTCCGGTTGATAGTCATGTTCTGCCGTTTCTGCAAGACCTTGCCGAAACGCTCGGAGAGCGTCTTGGCGGTTTCAGCAACTACCTGACCTGCAAATACATTGCCGACGGTATTACAGATTACAGCGGACTCCTTGTCTCCGTAATCACGCTTCAACTGGCTAAAATCCTGAAAGCCGAGCATGACGGCTACCTTGTTGCTTCGGGCGGTGGCAATGAGGTTGTCCAGCCCACGCATGTAGATGGTGGGCAGCTCGTCGATAATCACGGCGGATTTGAGCCGTTTCTTCTTGTTGATGAGCTTCACGATACGGGAGTTGTACAGTCCCAACGCCGCCCCGTAGATGCCCTGACGGTCGGGATTATTGCCGACTACGAGCACTTTCGGCTCTTCGGGATTGTTGATGTCGAGGGTGAAATCGTCCGCCGTCATCACCCAGTAGAGCGCCGGGGAGATCATGCGGGAAAGCGGTATCTTGGCACTGGCTATCTGCCCCTGCAACTGCTCCACCGCCGAGGACTCCCATGCGTCCATGAAGGGAGAAAGGTAGTTCTCCAGCTCCGGGTACGAGGTCAGGATGGGGAAAATGTCGGCGTACTTGCGGTTCAGGAACTCAATGGCATGGGGAAAGGTGCAATACCTGCCGTTCTTGTAGATTTTTAGATACCATATAATGCTGGCTAACAGAATGATAGGCGATTCTACGAAGAAGTCGCCCTGTTTGGAAATCCACGTGCGGTTCAAATTTAACATAATCGTGTAGGCACTCTCGTAGGCATCGGATATGTCGGTCATGAAGTCCGGGTGGATGGGGTTGCAGCGGTGGCTCTCCCTCGGATTGTCGAAGTTTATCACGTAGAACTTGGGCTTGACCTTGTAGCCGTCCAAATGGGCGAGCAGGTGGTTGTAGGCTATCTCGGAGAGGTCGGGGTACTTGAAATCATACAGGAAGAGCGAATAGCCCTTCTCGATGGTCTGGTCGGGTAGGTCAGCTCCCTTTCGGGAGCTTTCCCCCCTAAGAACCGTACATGAGAGTTTCCCCTCATACGGCTCAAGCAATTCTAAATTTCTATATAGAAACCGGCTCATTATTTC